>JABMPI010000296.1 GCA_013203755.1 Bacteroidota bacterium | reverse complement strand
CAGGAACATTGCAGCCAAATCCCATAATCATTGGTATAAACGAACGGCCGTGTAATCCAAACCGATGCATTATTTTGTCCATAATAAAGGCTGCTCTTGCCATATATCCCGAACCTTCCAGAATGGAAATGAAGAAGAATAAAATAAGAATGTTAGGTAGAAAAACCAGCACACTACCAGCCCCTCCAATTATTCCATTTACCAATAAATCCTTAAGCATTCCCTGCGGCATTATTTCCGCAACGAAGTTTCCCAAAGCGGCAACACCCACGTCAATCCAATTCATTGGATACGCTCCCAAGGTAAATGTGGCGTAGAACATTAAAAACAGAATAGCAGTAAAAAGTGGAAATCCCAGGTATTTGTGAGTGAGAACATTGTCAATTTTCTCCGAATTGGTTTTTTTAGCCTGATTTGTATCCTTAAATGTTTCTTTTAAAGCGCCGGAAATAAAGCCATATTTTGCATTGGTAATTATAGTTTCACTGTCTTCCTTTTCAAGAAATTCAATTTTGTGAATCTCTTTTTTTGTGACTTTTTTTATTTCATCGAAATTGGAGTAGTCGGAGAGGAGCGAGTTTACATGCTCGTCTTTTTCCAGCATTTTAATTGCTAAAAACCGCGACGAAACCTTATCTATAATCGGTTTATCTTCTTTAATAATTTGCCTTACGGTTTTTATAGATTGTTCTAAATCTTTACCGTAATTAATATGTATGTGGCGCGATATTTTATCTTTTCCTTCAAAAACTTCAATTGCTTTATCAATTAGTTTTTCCAGGCCAATTCCTTTCGAACTAATTGTTGGGATAAATGGAATGCCAAGTAATTTTGCAAGTTCGTCTTTATTAAAGTAAAGCTTTTTGCGCTTCAGTTCATCAAACATATTTAATGCACAAATAATGCGCAAATCCATGTCTATAAGTTGGGTAGTAAGAAATAAGTTTCTTTCCAGATTGGTGGCATCCAAAACATTAATTACAAGGTCGGGAGTTTCTTCGTAAATAAATTTACGAACAAAGATTTCTTCTTTCGAATAGGCTGTTAAACTATATGTGCCGGGTAAATCGTAAAAATTAAAAGTATAACCTTTGGTTTTAAAAGTTGCCTTTTTTATGTCAACCGTAACACCAGTATAATTTCCTACTTTTTCTTTTGAACCCGAAATATAATTAAAGAGGGTAGTTTTTCCACAATTTGGATTTCCAACCAAAGCAATATCAATTGTTTTGGTTCGTTCCGATTGATTGATCAAATCAATATTCCGGTCGATTGTACCTTCATAATTATCATTTTCAGATTCTATGAAATCTTTAACAGGAATAACTTCAATAAGGTCGGCTTCCGATTTGCGTAACGAAATATTGTAATTCAGTATTTTGAATTCAAACGCACCATTAAAAGGAGCATTTTTAATTACTTTAACCTCTTTGCCTTTAATAAAACCCATTTCAGAAATTCTTTTCCGAAACGAACCGTGCCCAAGCACTTTTAATATTACAACCGTCTCTTTATGTTTTACCTCGCTAAGTTTCACTATTTTTCCGTCCCTGCTATTGTAAATTAATTTAAATAAAAATAAGCATACAAATATATTTACATTTCCTTCATTCGAAATAATTATACTTTGGAAAACATCAAACAATATATTTTAATAATTCAAAAAGTCCTAAAACTAATAAATACAAAGTCAAATTTACTCAATTTAAGAGCTGACTCATATTTTGTAATAAAAACTTCACGTAAAATAAAGTAGATATCTCTTTACTTATTACAACAAGTCACTACTTTTGTTCGCATAATAGAAAGTTAATGGAAGAAGAAAATTTTTATAATAACATTCAGAAAGCATTAGAAAATTTGCCAGACAATTTTAGTATTCTGGAAGAACGTATCGAAATTGAGGTTCAAATGAAATATTTTGAATTTGCTAAGAAAGTTCGGAAAACTGATGTTTTGAAGGAATGTTTTGCAAATCGTGAAGAGTTGTTTTCGGACGAAGTTGATGTTGACCGAAAAAAGGAGATACTTTCTGTTATTGCCAATTTAGATGAAGTAAAAGCGTATCGGACAATTGAGAAATTTGTGAAAGAAAGTGATGGTGAATTAAATCAGTGGGGTATTCTTGCACTGCAAGAGAGTAGAATGCTTTTACAAAGTTCATTATTAGAAGAACAACAAATTTTTATTTCAACAGGGCTGGGTGGAAAAGGAAAAATGTTGCGATACTATGTGGTTTTTATTAATCAGAATAGAAATGAGTTATTATCTGCAACACAACAGAAGTTAGTTAAAGACGAGTTGATTTATGAAATAAAAGGTAAAGAAGGGGAATTTGAATCGATAGATTTTATGGATGGATTTTCAACGGCTCTTGTAATGTTGCCGCTAAAAGCAGATATTAAAAATGTATTTCAAAATGTGGTTGACGAATGCAATCAGTATGGTAATTTTCTTCACGAAGACATGATTGTAACCAATGTAAAAGTGATGTCGAGAAGTGAAATTATACAGTTATTACACCAAAATAAAAACCAGAAATTTGATGAATTGGAAGAATAATAAAATAAATGTTGCAATTCAGGTTTTACCTGAAGCAGACGGGAAAATAAAATACGAATTAGTTGATAAAGCAATTGAAGCCATTCAAAAAACGGGATGTAAATACCAGGTTTGCCCGTTCGAAACTGTTGTTGAATGTAAATTTAACGAACTCTCCGAATTAATTGAAATCATCCACGATGCGTGCGAAGTTGCTGGTACTGAGAAGATGCTAATGAATTTGAAAATTCAATCTAATTTTAACAATAATGTTACAATTGAAGATAAAATGCAAAAGTACAGTTAAAGTCGATTTTTTTGTGGGATTTTATCAAAAAGTATTTATATTTGCACCGCTTAAAAAGAAAAAAGTACTGGACTTGTAGCATAATGGATAGTGCACCTCACTACGGATGAGGAGGTTGGGGGTTCGAGTCCCTCCAAGTTCACCAAAAACGATAAAGAGCTGTCACGAAAGTGACGGCTCTTTTTTTTATCTCTTTCACGTCTTGATATTCAGTAGATTACTGACAAATTGTAGTTGGCCTCTGACAAACGTATATCACAAATTCTTTATGAGCTGTCTAAAAACTGTTTTGGGTTGTTAATTTTTGGATT
>JABMPI010000295.1 GCA_013203755.1 Bacteroidota bacterium | reverse complement strand
TTACTACATTCGCAAAAAATACAATCGATGAAAAAACTAACCTTTACCAGCCTATTATTTTTGTTTACTATCCTTTCTACTTTGGCTCAAACCGATGAAGAATTAGGATTACATTCTGAAGGCGACCCATGGAATTTCTATCCAACAAAAGAACACAACCCTGAACTGCCCAATGTGTTGCTAATAGGTAATTCGGTGATGAATGGTTTTAAAAATACGGTAATTCCGGGATTAAAAGGAAAAACAAATGTGGATTACTGGCTGACTCCAAAACACTTGAATAGTGATTTTTTGTTTGAAGATTTAGCCAAAATTGTAAAATATCGCAAATACGATGTAATTCATTTTAACATTGGGTTACACGGTTGGCCCGAAGGCAGAATTGCGGAAAATGAGTACGTTCCTTTACTTGAAAAATATGTTTCTACAATAAAAAAGAACGCGGAAAATTCTCGAATAATTTGGGGTAGTATTACCCCCGTTACTGAAACCGGAAAACCAGAATTAAACAAAGAAATTAACCCAACAATTGCCAAACGAAACAAACTGGCAAAAGGAGTTATGGATAATTTTAATATTCCGGCAAACGATTTGTATGGCTTGGTTGCGGATAAACTTGAATTAGCCAAAGGTGACCGTTTTCATTGGACTGCAAAGGGGTACGAATTAATGGGAAAACAAACTATTATATGTATTCTGAATGAATTGGAAATATCTCCAAAATAGCGAGAAAAAGATGTTGTAATTGATAAAGAATATCAATCCAATTAAACATTATATTTTGTGCTTATCCTGTTTAATACTACAAAGCTAAAAGAATGTGGAAATATGTGGAGTGGCACAAACAAATAACGACAAAATAAAAACCAAATAATAATTCTAGGAGTTAATCTCGTTTTGACGAAACTCCGAAGGTGAAACTTCAAAATTCTTTTTAAATACGGCACTAAAATACGAATGGTCGGAGAACCCGATTTCCAGAGCTATTTCGGAAATGGTTTTATTGCTCTGTTTTAAAAGCAATCCTGCTTTCTGAAGTCGGACTGACAAAATAAAATCGTTAATTGATTTACCTGAAATAGCTTTTATTTTTTTGTAAGCTAAAGTTCGGCTTATACCCAGTTTATCCACAAAATCATTTACATCGAACTGTGTGTTTTGCATATTCATCTCGACAATACTAATGGATTTGTGCAACAATTTTTCATCGGCTTGACTATGTGTAATTTCTTTCACATTAAAGCCTAAGTCGTGACCGAATCGTTTTTTAAGTAACTCGCGGTTGGCCAGTAAGGCCTGAATTTGTGATTGTAAAATGTCTGTATCAAAGGGTTTCGGTACATATAAATCGGCACCAGCCTTGTATCCCTCAATCTGATTTTCAGTCATGGTTTTGGCCGTTAACATGACAACTGGAATATGACTAATTCTTAAATCGGCATGTAAAGCCTTGCAGAATTCATAGCCATTTAATTCGGGCATCATTACATCGGTTATAACTACATCGGGCAGGTTTTCAATCGCTTCATACAAACCTATTTTTCCGTTGGCTGCAGTATAAATATTAAATTCAGTTTTGAATTCAGTTTCTAAATAATGCCTTAGTTCCCAGTCGTCTTCGATAATTAATAAGGACAAACCCGACTTATCTCCGTTTGTGATTTTAGGTATCGCTTGTTCAAAATCAGGCAAATCTACTTTATCTTTAGAAACCTCTTCAATTAGTTGCGATGCTGCTTTCTGTACAAATGGAACTTTCAAATGAAATACGGCTCCTTCGCCCGGTTTACTCTCTGCCCATATTTCTCCATCGTGTAAATTCACCAATTTTTTGGTTAGTGCCAGTCCAATTCCTGTTCCTTCCACTTCATTCTCAAGCTGGTAATAGCGTTCAAAAATATCTTCTAATTTCGACTCGTCTATTCCTTTCCCAGTATCTGTTAATGAAACATTTACCCACTCGCCTTGCTTTTCAACAGCTAAAGTTATTACCCCATTACTTGGAGTGTGTTTTAATGCATTTGAAAATAAATTGTACAATATTTTGGTGAATTTATCGCGATCGAAATCAAATATCAAACTTTCTTCGGCGAGAGAAAACTTAATTTTTATTCCTTCACTTTGCGCCATAAAATGAAAAGAATCAATCACTCCTCTACAGAAATCAATAAGATCTGTACGTTCAGGATTTAATCTTAATTCATCCATTTCAGCTTTTCGGAACTCCAATATCTGGTCCACCAAATGTTTCATTCGCTGGGCATTTCTATACAATCCCGGCAATCTTTCTTTAATTTCATCAATGGAGGGGTTGTTGAAAACCAAATTTTTTAGCGGGCTATAAATAAGGGTCAATGGTGTTCTCAATTCATGAGAAATATTGGTAAAAAAGCGAAGTTTCATCTGGTTGACCTCTTTCAAACGCTCCCTCTCATTTTTTTCCACCTCAACCAAATGTTTTAACTTGGCGCGTTTCAGCAATTCGTTCCAAACCAATCCCGAAATTGCTAAAATAAAACCGATAACAAGTATCCTGAACCAGGCAGTTTGCCACCAGGCAGGCAACACTTCAAATTTTAGTTGAGTAATTTGTTCGTTCCAAATACCATTTTTCGTTGAAGCTTTAACAACAAAATTATATTCACCAGGAGCCAGATTGGTATATGTGGCTGTTCTTAATTTTCCCGTATGCCAGATTTCTTCAAATCCTTCAAGCGAATACGAATAGCTTATTTTATCTTGAAATGGAATATCGAATGAATTAAAATTAAATTGATAAACGGAATTGGAAAAAGGGATTTTTGTTGATGTCGAATCTGAAATATCAGCTAAAACAGATTGTTTGATATCCGTGTTACTTTTGGTATTAATCCTACTAAATGAAGTTATTACAACAGGTTTTGGCGCTATTTTCTCTTCTATTAAATGGGGTAGAAACCGGATAAATCCGTTATTGGTTCCCAAATACACATAACTATCTGCTGTTTTAAAAATTGACCCAACACGAAATTCATGATTACCTGCCTGGTAAAATATAACATCTCTGGCTGAATTGTGCCCGGTTATTTTCAACAATCCATCGCTTGTGGCTGCCCAAAGTGTTTTATCTACTTTAAACAATGTTTGGAAGACCGTATTTTCAAAAGCATCATCTTCAAAATAATTGGAGACTAATTTCGATTCAGGATTATAAATGTATAATCCTCTTGAAGTTCCAAATATTACATTCGAACGTTCATCAACTAAAACAGAATACACGCTAGAACCATAACTATTCCTTAAATTATTTAAAACCACAGGAGTTTGTATCCTGTTTTTTTTATAGTCATAAAAGTACATTCCACCTCCACACCCAAACCATAATTTTCCGGAAACAGAATCTTCAGAAACAGAAAAAAAGGATGCTGAAATTTGAGCGAATAATTGTGGATTGTCGGAATTTGGAAATACTTCCCTTGTATTATTTTCAAGATTTATTTTCCAAAGTTTATTTGCCAAAATCCAAATATTGTTTTTAGAATCTCTAAAAATTCGATAATGTTTTTTCAATACAATATCAGCTAATAAAGGATGCAAATGGGCATTGCTGTATTTATAGGTTTTTGTATTGAAAAAATACAATTGCTTCAAATAAACTGAAATTAAAAGTACATTCTCAGAAAAAGGTACTATTCCTGTTACCTTATCAATCCCATTTTCCTGAAAGTTTGTAAAACTATAGCTGGCTGGATTGAATTTATTTAATCCTCCTCCATCGGTACCAATCCAAATATCCTTAGCTTCATCCTCAAAAATCCTCAGAATAACCTTATTTGATGGCCCCGCGGTATTATTATTAACAAAGGAAAAAAATCCAAAATCACTGGGATATAAAAGCACGGCACCAGACCTAACCGTCCCCAGCCATACATTTCCTTTTTCTCCAAAATTTATTAATTGTATAGCATCTTCGGGTAATGGTTGATTGGCTCGAGGGCCTGAAATATAATGATTTATCAATTTAAAATCACTATCAAATTCCTGGATACCATCCCCATCTGTTGCAATCCATAAATGATTAGTGTCAAGAGATTTTTTAAAATCAAGTATGATTGTGCTTTTGAGATCCGAATTTCTTACATTGTAAATAATGGATGTATCATTTTTCTTGTCTATTCTAAAAATACCAGAAAAGCGACTTGATACCCAAACTTCATCTCCGATTAATTCAAGACCAGTATAACTAAATATTGGTAATTTAAAATATGGCTCCAGCGTTTTATCGGTTTTGTGAAGCAAAAACAGTCCAGCGCTAGGAATTGCTACAAGCAGGAATTCCTGGTTAAAATCGCATACTTTTTGTATCGAATAATTAATTATATTACTATCGACATCTTTGAATTTTAGGGATTCATTTTGAATAATTCCTTTTGCTTTATTATACAAAGAAACTGAGGAATACGAATTTAATAACCAAACATTTTCATCATCTTCGAAAAAACACTGAACATTTCCCTGCTTATTATCTAAAACAATTGTTTCAAAAGAATCTAATTTCCGATTATAACGATTTAATCCCGACTGCGTTACGACCCATATATTTCCAGCATCATCTTCATAAATATTTACAATATTATTATTTGAAATTGTTGATTTATCATTTATATCGTTGTAATAATTTACAGTTTCAAAACCATTGTAACGGTTTAAACCATGTTCGGTACCAAACCAGACATATCCCAGGTGGTCAACACAAATCGCTTTTACATTACTATTCGAGAGTCCCTCTTTTCTGGTAACATTTAAGGCATTGTAAATCTGGGCATTTGAATAGAAAGAAGCTGCCACCAGTAAAATAAAAAACAATATTTTTGTGTAATTCCTCAAGTGTTTTACTTAATTGATTTGTCTGACAAACCTATAATAAACTAATCAAATTTAATAATCTTCAGTTATTCCAATAATCTTTAGTGATTTCTTTCATTATCGGAAATTTTTCATCTGTATCGCCGACTTCCTTGCGTAGTTTTATGAGTTCTTCTTTCATATCAGAAATTATTGTTGAATATTCCGGATTTTTATAAGCATTGGTATTTTCATTTGGATCTTTTTCCAAATCGTAAAACTCCCAAGCTGGCTCTGTATTTTCCCGATCTGCATTTTTCATATCCAAATGTTGCCCGTAAAAAAATGCCAGTTTATACCTTTTGTTTCGAATACCAAAATGCCCCGGGCGATTGGTTTGATGCAACCAATAACGGTAATACGACGACTTTCGCCAATCTTTTGGCGTGTCGCCTTTTAAGTTTTCTCGAAAACTTTCGCCTTGAATAAAATCAGGTTTTTTAATGTTTGCATAATCGGCAAACAAAGCAGGAAAATCGATATTCAAAATAATATCGTCGATGCGTGAGCCACCTTTAATTTCTTTGGGATAACGAATTACAAACGGCATTCTGAGCGACTCTTCATAAATCAAACGTTTATCGAAAAAGCCATGTTCCCCTAAAAAGTATCCCTGATCGGCAGTATAAATTACAACGGTGTTATCTGCAATTCCTTCCTCTTCCAGATAATCCAACAATTTACTAATGTTATCGTCAATGGCAGCACCACTTCGAATAAAATCTTTTACCAGTTTCTGATATGTTTTTTTGCGTTGTTCAATGCTGTCCAAACCATCAACCAAAAAAGGCAATTCAGGGTAATGTGCCCAATAATCCGGATTTCGGGTATTTTCAAGAAAACGCTCTTTAAGCGCATCTAATGTTTGCCCCGAAAAAGTTCGGCCTGTTGTTTCGTCCCCAAAATCATACAACGATTCAGGTTCAGGAATTTCAACACCATCCAACAAATTTTTATGTCTATCCGGAAAATCGAATGGTTCATGCGTTGCTTTAAAATGGCACATCATCATAAAGGGCTTCGATTTATCGCGGCTTTTAAACCAGTCGATGGTTAAATCGGCAATTACATCGGTTGAAAAACCTTTGTGTTCCACACCTCCACCATAATGGTCTTCCCAATTATCAGCCGTTTTTAATATCGGATTCCAATATCTTCCCTGCCCCGGCAAAACATTGTAATAATCAAATCCTGCTGGTTCTTTTTTTAAGTGCCACTTTCCGATAACTGCGGTTTGGTAACCATTTTTTTGAAATACTTTTGCGATATTCATACTATCTGGCTCCAAAGCTTCGGTTAAAGTATAAACCCCGTTTCTATGACTGTATTGGCCCGTTAAAATTGTTGCACGACTAGGTGTACAAATTGAATTGGTACAAAAACAATTGTCTAAAACAGCTCCCTCTTCTGCCAATCGGCTAATGTTTGGTCCGTGTACAACATCTTTTAAAATGCCTCCGTAAATTCCCCATCCTTGCGAAGTATGGTCATCGCTTAAAATAAAAAGTATGTTGGGTTGCTTTTCAACTTTTTCCTGCTTTTTACACGCTGAAAGAATAAGAAAACATGCAAGAATTAAAGTTAGATTTGTTTTAAGCATCATCGTTTTTAGTGTTTTTTTACTTGAAAAATAATTTGCTTTTAATTAATAATCTGCCCCGTTTGCAGAGTTCTCCACAGATTCCATCCAGGCAAATAATTCCGATTTCATTGCCTTAACTAACTCCACATTATCAGTGGCAATATTGTTCTTTTCAGATTTATCTGCAAGCAAATTATACAACTCAAATGTTTTGCCTTTATCAGTACTTATTAGTTTGTACTCCTGTGTAACCCACGACATTTTTGTACCAAAAAGAAATCCGATTGGTTTTTCTCTTTCCAAATTATTGCCATCTAATACTTCAGCCAAACCAATTCCGTCAACCGGACGTTCTGCTGGATAATCAAGATCGAGTATATCAACAATTGTTGGCAAATAATCGCTGGTAACCATTGGCATTTCGGAAACCAATCCGGATTGAATTTTATTCGGCCAAACACAAAAGGCCGGAACACGTACACCGCCCTCATAAAGCGAACGTTTTCTTTCGCGAAATGGACCGGAAGTTCCCGGAGTCCCATTTTCCGGTCCGTTGTCGCTGCAAAACCAAATCATTGTGTTTTCAGCCTCACCTAATTCTTCCAGCTTTTTCCATAAACGACCTACTTGCTCATCCATTCCAGAAATTGTGGCGTAATAGATTTGTTCAACATGTGAGTAGCCATTATATTCTGCCATCATTATTTCATCTGCAACAACTGGCAAATGTGGGGTTTGAAACCAAATTACAGAAAAGAAAGGATTGCTGTTTTCAACTGAATTTTCGATGAATGGTATTACCCTGTCCATCACAACTTTTGAATTGTCACCCTCCAGATTTTCCGTTTCAGCTGTTTCAACTCCCTTCCAATAATAGGTCCCATATTTTTCAGCATCATTTTTATTTTGAACTGCTTTCCAACCGTATCTTAAACTTTCGCCATTTTCTTTGTCGAATACTTTTGGTTTTAACATGGGGTCGTAAGTTGGTATTTTTGATTCGGTAACAAGATAAGAATCGTAACCGTGCATGGTTGGAATACTATAATGCGTTGAATCGCCTGGTTTCCCACGGTTGGCATCTTTAACTTTTGTTGTAAGCGTTCCCAAATGCCATTTCCCAAAATGACCAGTTTCGTATCCTTGCTCTTTCAATAATTCAGGCAACGTAATTTCTTCAACTTTCATGTGCCCTGCATTTGCAGTTGGAATACCATAACGATATGGATTTCTACCGGTAAGGCAACTTCCGCGCGTTGGAGAGCAAACAGCCGAGGCCGAATAAAAACGATTAAATGTTATTCCTTGTCCTGCCAGAAAATCGAGATTGGGTGTTTTAATTTTTTCATTGCCATTAAAACCTGTATCGCCCCAACCTAAATCATCGCACATTATTAGTATAATGTTTGGTTTAGACTGGTTTGCCTCATTATTTTTTTGTTCGGCTTTTTGGGTGCAACTGAAAAATATTGCAGTTGCGAAAATGAGTAGAAGTAGTTTGACTTTCATATTGTTATAATTTTTTACCCCTCTCCCCTTCGGGTATCTCCCCTAAAGACAGGGGAGAAGTTAGAACAGTGGTTATTTAGTTTCCATATTTTTTTGAAAGATCGGCACAAATCAATTCTTTGTCGTTTCTCACAAAAACATGTTTATTGGCAAATGCAGGGTGAGTCCAGGTAACTCCGCGAGGCAATTGCTTTTTTGTTGGTTCAATTAGTTTTGCCCGGCTAATTTCTTTAAATCCATTTGGCGATAATTCGGAGATAATTAGTTCGCCATGTTCGTTAAACATCCATGTTTTATCTTCCTTTTGAATAAAATGAATGTTTGCCCAGCGGTTTCTGTTCACTGCCGTTTGATCTTCCCACACGCGGTCCCCGGTGGCAAATTCCAAACACCTCAATTCACCGTAACTATCTACTCCATAAATATAACCATCTATAATTACCGGAGTATTCATTACACAATGTAAAGCATCTGTTTTTCGTTCGCTTTCACCACTTCGCTGCCACACTTTTTCAGAAGTTGTATAATCGCTCCCCAATTTAACAAGCAGAGAACCGCTATAAAAACAACTTACAAAAATATGATCTTCATATAATACCGGCGTGGCAATACTCATTCCCGATCCTACTTTCCATGGATGGCTCCAAAATATTTTTCCGGTTTCAGTATTTAGTCCACACAAGCTATCTTCTGTCCAAACAACCACTACCCTTTTTCCATTTTTATGAATTAAAATGGGTGCTGAATAAGCTGCAATATCCTCCAGATTCCTCCAGATCTCTTTTCCACTATTTTTATTAAGTGCAACCACACACGCATTGTTGCTGCCGCTTATCTGAAGAATAATTTTCTCCTCCACAATTAATGGAGTGGCGGCAATTCCCCAAATGGGCATTCTAATTTCGTATTCTTTATTGAGGTCTTTTTTCCAAATAACTTTCCCGTTTTCTGCATCGAAACAGAACAAATTGCCCATTGTTCCCAATGAATATGCTTTGCCATTGTTTATTACAACCGATGCCCGCGGCCCTGCCGGATAACCAACTCCAGTATATTCACAATCGTATTTAAATTCCCAAATTTGTTTCCCTGTTTCCTCATCGAAACACAAAACCCGTTCTACCTGGTTTGGTTTTTCCTGTCGGTCGGTTACATACACTTTCCCTTTTGAAACGGTGGGGCCGGAATAACCAGAACCGATGGGTACAGACCATTTTTGTTTGATTACTTCAGAATCAAACTTTTCAATAATTCCCGTTTCATTCCAGACTCCATCACGATTTGCGCCTCGCCAGTCAGGCCAGTCTTGTGCAACCAACCAAGTACTTGAGTAGAGCAGGAATATAATCAGCATGAATTTTCTCATTGAAATTAGTTTTCCTAAAAATAGGTTTTATTCTAATACTTTTAAAGGAATATGAACATTGTAAGTTGGTTTTTCAGGTTCACCTTCTTTAAGTTTCTCGCGAGCAGCACAAAAAAGCACCGCCGGTTTACCATCTTTATCGAACCAAATTTGCGGCCGTTCCAAATTTTGTAGTTTAGTGGTATCACCACTTTCCCAAATGATCTCTGTTTTTGAGATCATAATATTCTCCGATGGCCCCCAATTTAACCCATCTGCCGATTCAAACAACGCCAACGATTTGAATCCGGTGTAATGCGCATGCATATCTTTTACCACTGAATAGTATTTTCCATTTTGATACCACAGAAATGGATCTTCGGCAGTGGCTTCGGTCAACAATGTTTCTTCGGCAATGGTAAATGGCCCGGTTGGAGTTGGCGAAGTTGCCAAACAATGAATCGGGTCAAACTTTCCAGACTTTTCAGCACCAGGTTTGCGCGCTTTAAACATCATTAAATAATTGCCATCGGGCGTTTCGCAAACACTTGGATTTACCATGTAAC
>JABMPI010000294.1 GCA_013203755.1 Bacteroidota bacterium | reverse complement strand
GGTAAATTGTATCCAAATTTATTTTATCACTGGGTTTTAGGTTATCAATTAACCTAATGAAAATTGACTGCATAATAAGAACCGTATGAATTGAGAGAAAATAGGCATCATCGACATATTTTTGTTTGATTGTTGATTCAATTTTACAATCTGGACAAATTTAATAAAGTCACTCTTCTTCATTATTCAAGGCGATATATTTCCATTACGTTTTGCAATATTTTTGAGAAGTCAATTTTCAAATCAATCAATCTGCCAGAATGAATATCAAACACCCAACCGTGAACAGTTATACCTCTTTCTCGATAAGCTCTTTGTACCTCTGCGGTCTTTATAACGTTGATACATTGCTCTTGTACATTCAATTCAACTAATCTTTTGTACCGTTTTTCCTCATCGCTTATCTCGTTTAATTCTGTTTTATGTATTCGATACACATCGCGAATATTTCGTAACCAAGGATTTAAAATACCCAAATCCTGAGATTGCATAGCTGCTTTAACTCCACCACAATTGTAATGACCACACACCACAACATGGTTAACCTTTAAATGTAAAACTGCATAATCTATAACTGACATCACACTTAAATCCGTGTTCGGCACCATATTGGCAATATTTCTATGTATAAATGCCTCTCCAGGAGAGACGCCCATTAGCTCTTCCGCTGTTACTCTACTATCAGAACAACCAATATAGAGAATCTCAGGATTCTGTCCTTCAGATAAGTTGGTAAAATAATTGGCGTCAATGTTTAACTTGTCTTGAACCCAATCTTGATTGTTCTTGAAAATTTTTTTTATGTCCATTTTTTGTATTGGTTATTTTTTCTTAAGCAGGTAATGCTAAACACAATTGCGTTTATTTCGCTTATATCCGTAATTTGTTAAATTATTGATAATGTAAAGCCTATCGGTTTTTAAGTATTTACAAGTGTTTATCAACGCTTACAATCGGTTACTAATCTAACAAAAAAAATAGTATTCCCAGAGTTCTCTTTTTTTTTTATGTTTTTATATGGTATGTCAAATGATGCTAAAATGAATTATAAAAAATCTCATCAACTACATTAGCATAATAAATTTGATTTAATGTATTTGTAGATTAATTTTATTGCTCAGGCAACGAAACGAATCATTCTTGCATTTATTATTAAAAACAATTGGAATTGAATCTGGAAAAACTGATAAAAAAAAGCACTGAGGGAAACTCGAAAGCCCAAAAAATATTGTACGAAAAATACATCGGTATTATTTATTCAGTAGTTTTTCGATACATAAAAAACGAAGTCGATGTGGAAGATATTTTACTTCAGTCTTTTTTTAAGATTTTCGGGAAACTAAAAGATTTTCAATTTGTAAATGAAAAGGCTTTTGTTGGGTGGATTAAAAAAATAGCGATTAACGAAGCATTGATGTTCAAACGAAAGGAGTTTTCGGCCATGTACAAAGTTGAGCAGATAGAAGAGCTTGAGAATTTATTATCTGTTTCTCCTGAAATTTTAGAAGAGAAGGAGTTAATTGAATTGATAGAACAACTTCCTGATGGTTACAAAATTGTTTTTTTGCTTCATGTTGTTGATGGTTATTCACACAAAGAAATAGGAGAAAATCTGAACATTGCGGAAAGCACATCGAGGTCTCAGTTTTTTAAGGCCAGAAATTTACTTCAAAAAAAATTAGGGAATTATTATGGAACAGCATTGGGAACATAAAATTGCAGAGGCTTACAAAGCAAAGGATGCAAAAACATCTTATGAGAATAAAGATGAGTTGTGGTCTAAAATATCTGGAGGAATGGCACATTCAAAAGGGGTGGCGGCATTTTGGAAAGTGGCTGCAATTTTTCTGGCACTGGTAATGTTTAGTGGCGCATTTGCTGCCGTTTCAATATTGAATAATCAGAATATAAAATTGGCTGAAATCGAGAATCAGAATTTGAAATTGCAAGGTGTTGTGGATTCGCTTATGAATAGTAAACCTGTAAAAGTTATTGAAATACAAGTTGTTGAAAAGGAAAGATTGATTTATAAGGAAGTTGTAGTTCAAGCAAAAAAAGAACAGACGTTTGATTCCGATGTTTTAAAAATGGAGGTTGAAATTAAACAACTACACGAACAGCTTTTAATATCAAAACAAAAGAACCAGTTAACAATAGACAGCTTAATGTTTGCTCGTTTAGAAATAGAAAACAGGAAGAATATTGAACAAAATATTTCGGAGAAAAAGAAACAAAATTTCAAACTAAAACCTGAAAAAGTTAAAGACCAGATGCAACAGAATTTAATGGAACCAACACCCAAAATGAAGATACAACTATTTAAAATTCAGGATAATAATATTAAGTACGATACAAATTCTACTCTATTAAAAAAGTAAAGCATGAAAACAATTAAACAGTATTTATTAACCATTTTATTAATTGCATTAGCAGGCAATGTATTATCTCAGGAAAGTAGAAAAGTGAGAGGAGATTCTATTCGAATTCGTTTCGACGACTGTTTGCTTGAGGTTGCCACTTTTGATTTGAAAGTTAATACACTGGAAAAAGCTGAAGTTCAACAGAAAATAAATGAACTTTTAAAAGAGCTTAAAAAAGTTGAAATTAATATTCCTGACGAAGGAGAGAAGATTTGTATTTCATATTCGGGTTATTTTAGGGGAAAAGAGTTAAGCCACAAAAAATTACAATTAAGTACGCGACAAATCGGAAACAACACATTGGTAATTAAAGATGATGAAATACTGGAAACCGATTTTGGTAAAATAGTATTGCAAGTGGAAGACGAAAATTACTTAATCCGATTGTTTTTGAATAATTTGGAAGATGCTGAAAAAGTAAATTCGGAGGTTTTTATAAAAAAGTTACAAGCTGCCGGGGCAAAGGTTCCCGGAAATAGAAAAAAGACAAATATATGGTTGATTGAAAATAGCAAGGAAGAATTCAATTTATATTTGTTGGATGAAACTCCTCCGTTAACTCTGGATATGTTGGAGCTGAATGCCGGAGTTGGAGCAGGTTGGGTTTATAACCAGTTTGTTTCCAGTTTTAATTTCAGGCTTGGATTCGCTTTTGCAAAAAAGGGAATTATGAAAAATAAATATTTTGCTGACTACGAAGTTCTTTACGATTTTTCAAATTCAGGTGGAGAGAACAAATTCGATGTTAATGGTTTTTTGTCGTTGGGCTACGAAAGGAATTTTTCGTTAGATCCGAATAAGGCCAAATGGTATGGTGTTTCTGTGGGTTATTTAGTTGACAAGGGCAATGAATTTTTTGAAAGGAATACATTTAAAATTGCCGTTCATAAACAACTTAGTAACAGTATTTCTCTACAACCAGAAATCTATTTTAACGATTTCTTTAAAAATGGAAGTCCGGCACTTCGAGTTCAAATATCCTTTTAATTTGAGTTTATTTGCAATTCACTTTTGCACAATTAAATAGAAAAAACTTAAAAACCTGAGTTTAAATTCAAACTCAGGTTTTTACTTTTATCAATAATTATTTATAAATAATGCGAATCAAGGATTGAAATCTGATTCTAAATTTTATCATCGCACTGAAAGTGCAGTTTATTTC
>JABMPI010000293.1 GCA_013203755.1 Bacteroidota bacterium | reverse complement strand
TTTTTGTTGATTTTTGAGTTTGTTATTTAACTTCAAATTTACTATTATTTTTCTACGAAGCCATTGCTGCGGCTATGGCGTATGAGCTGTTGTTAGCATTAGGCATTTATTAGCTTAACAAAACTTTCTGGGGTTAATACTCCAATTTCACTTTTCTTATAGTCTTTCACATTTCTAGTTATTATTACTTCTATTTCTCCATTATTTATTGCAGAGAAGTTTTGTAACGCATCCTCAAAGTCTTTGAATTCTGAATTTAGTGCCTTTTCTATAACCAGTCTGTCCATTTGTAGAACATTTGTTATACTCAATAATTGTTTTAATTTTTCAATTACTTTTTCATGTCTGGCAGTTTTTCGTAGTAAATAATATGTATTGCTAATTATTACAGGTGTTATAAATCCCTCCAATATTCCACGTTCACAGAAGCTTAATATTATTGTTGAATAGTCTGAATGAGGTTTCCTATCGAAGAAAAAATCTAGTATCACATCGGTGTCTATTAGTATTTTTTTCATGATAAATATTTTTCAGATAGACTTTTTGATAATTCTTTTTTATAATCGAAAGATTCTGGGGATTTGAAACTTCCACGTAATGAACTTACAAGTGGTGAAATATCTTCCACAACACTTTGTTCTTTAGTTATGGCTTTAAGATAATTCTCTATTATATCCGATAAACTGCGTCCTTTTCCTTTTGCATATGATTTTGCTTTTTCGATAATGGAATGTTCAATTGTCAATGTTAGTTTTGTGTTCATGATTCAATATTTATATTTACACGTGCAAAGATAATACATTTTACACGTCCGTGCAAATATATTTTGAATTGCACGTGTTCTCATGCTTAATGCTAACGTGTTGGCTATGGCAAGTGGGGCATTTCTGAAGGAAATGTTCCACGGAGCAGGGTAGGAGAACCTACGCAGGATTTGTCCCCGGGACAAATTCTGCCCCATTTGCTATAGGTGTTGTTACCCATAGTTTTTTATTTTCATTTAGTCCACAAATGTTTCTTTAATGACAAATTTTAGTTCTTTAACCTCTGGTTTTGAAAGTCTACCTAGAATTTTTATTATCCTCTGCTTGTCAATAGTTCTAACTTGGTCAACGACAATCCACCCAATTTTTCTCTCATGTTTCACTTCAATTCTAGTTGGATATTTTCTTGAAGTAGTCGTCATCGGAGCAACCATAATAGTTCTCAAATATTTGTTCATTTCATTAGGTGAAATAATGACGCATGGTCTTGTTTTCTTTATTTCAGACCCAATAGTTGGATCTAGATTTACAAGGATGATCTGATATTGTTCTAATTCCATTCCTCAAGATTTTCATTTTCAAAAACGTCATTGAACAATAGTTGGTCGTCACCATTCTCATTCATTTCCTTAAAAGCGATATCCCAACCTTTTCTAGGGGAGGAGATAGGCTTTAGAACCATATATCCTTTCTCAAGAATAAGTTCAACCTTGTCTTTAATGTTGTACTTTTCAATTAGAGTTTTACTAAGTCTAAATCCTTTTGAATTCCCGATTTGTATTATTGATAATTCCATTGCCAATTCTTTAATGTAATTACAAAGTTACTACAAAAATTGAATTTCCAAATCTGAATGATAATATTCACCTATTCTTAAGTTTTCAATTCTATTTCGGTACTGTAATGCTTATTGATAAATGATTATGTTTTAAACACAAAAAAAAATTCCGTAGGACTTGATTTATCTTACGTGATTTGAGTTTTCGAAAATTATGGGTAACGTATGCGGCTATGGGCAGTGGCGATTCTGGGTGAACGATTTGTCTGGAAGACAAATTGTGAGCTGGAATCGTAACTGTCCATGGAACACGGACTAAGCCATTGCCTATAGGTGCTGTTAGCTAACGTTGTTGTTTTTTCAAAATGTACTGTTTTTCCAGAACCCAAATTGCTATTTCCTGTCCCAAAATATTCTAATTTATGGATAAAAAGTCTCATGTCAAATTTACCACAATTATTCAGGTAGCAATTTTATTTTGTTTTTTTTGTCACGGTTTTGGCAAGTCCGATTTTTTGCGAGTCCAAATACTACGAGTTTGGTAATATTTCTGTCCGATTGTTACTTGTCCGATTGTGACGATTCCAATATTTTGCTTTATGGGTTGTGTAGTGTGTCAATTTATTTTCTGTGCAGTGAGTTCAAAGTATTTCTAAAATTCTTTTCTAAATATTGTTCTGTTTCCAAATTGCGTGTAGGCAAAAAAAACAAAATACGAATTGGAACACAAACTTGATGGAATTACGGATGGAACCAATGTTAGCTAACGGTCATGCGATGCACAGTAGCCGCTATTTGTTGAATTTTGAGTTTTTAATTTAATTTCAAATTTACGACTAAATTTTCTATGAAGCCATTGCTGCGGCTA
>JABMPI010000031.1 GCA_013203755.1 Bacteroidota bacterium | reverse complement strand
GGTCAAACCGATAAAAGATACAAATTAAAAATGCATACATAAAAAAAGAAAAACCCGGAAATTTCGGGTTTTTCTTTTTTTAAATCATTCACATATGTTATGAAACAGGTAAGAACAGGATTGTTTTTTAACCTACTATTGTGAAATTTAAGCCATATTTAAGGAGTTAAAAATCTGATTTTAAACAAGCTTAAATCTTTTGTTGAAATTTTAAAACAATTAATTAAAATTTTCTAAATTAAATATTTTTTATGATTTTTACATTCCATGTAAATAGTCTTTTCAACCAGAATAAAACTAAAGCATACCATTAAAAAACTAAAAATATTTTCCCATGCCCATCAAGAAGTTAAACAGTATTTTCAAACCAAAACGAATTGCATTAATAGGTGTTTCAAATAATCCCGATAGTGTTGGAGGAATTACCTTACGAAATTTGGTAAGCGGCGGATTTAACGGTGTTGTTTATCCGGTAAACCCTAAACGCGAAGCTGTATTTGGAATTCCTTGTTATCCCGATGTGAAAAATTTACCAAAAACTCCCGATTTAGCTGTTATTATGACTGCCGCAAAGTGGGTACCGCAATTAATAAAAGAATGTGGCGAGGCTGGGATTAACGGAGTAATAATAATGTCTGCCGGTTTTAAAGAATCGGGAGATGAGGGAAAAATACTGGAAGCTCAGGTTTTGGTGGAAAAGTCGAAGTTTCCCGACATGCGTATAATTGGACCAAACTGCCTTGGGATTTTGGTTCCCGGTTTAAATATGAATGTAAGTTTTGCCGATGGTATGCCAAAAAAGGGACACGTTGCCTTTATCTCTCAATCGGGCGCACTCTGTACTTCTGTTCTCGACTGGGCATACAATTCAAATATTGGCTTCTCTTATTTTGTATCCATTGGTAATTCTATGGATGTAAATTTTGGCGATTTAATCGATTACTTCGGTCAGGATCCAAATACAAAATCTATCGTTTTATACGTTGAATCGCTTGCCAACGCCCGCACGTTTATGTCGGCAGCCAGAGCATTTTCACGTGGAAAACCGATTATCGTTTATAAATCTGGTCGTTTCCCAGAGTCGGCAGCGGCAGCAGCTTCTCACACCGGAGCACTGGCGTCCGAAGATTCCATTTACGATGCTGTTTTCCGCAGAGCCGGTTTAGCACGCGTTTTTGAATTTGGAAATATTTTTGATTTTACTGATTTAGTGGGTCGCCGCCGGATTCCAAAAGGAAACCGTTTGGCAATTGTAACCAATGCCGGCGGACCAGGAGTTATGGCCACCGATTCGCTCATTGCACTAGGAGGAAAACTGGTACAGCTCACAGACGAAACCATGCAAAAACTCAACAATTACTTGCCACCTTTCTGGTCGCATGGAAATCCGATTGACGTACTTGGGGATGCTACTCCCGAGCGTTTTGCCAAAGCAACCGAAATTGTTTTGGAAGATGAAAACGTAGATGCAGTACTGGTTTTACTTACACCACAGGCAATGACAGCTCCTACTGCAACTGCCGAGGCTATTTCAAAACTGGCTGCAAACACAACAAAATCGATTATGGCAGGTTGGTTAGGTGGAGCCAGTATGACTGAAGGAATGCACATTTTCAATCAGGCTGGTATTTCGAGCTTTACAACTCCTGAACAAGCAATTCGTGCGTTTATGACGCTTTCCAACTATTCGCAAAATCAACAGGTTTTATATGAAACACCAAAAGAAGTTCCGGTTTCGTTTGAATACGACAGGAAAAAATTACGGGAGAAATATTTAACTGAAATTTTTCCCAAAGCCAAAATTTTAAATGAAGACGATTCCAAAATGTTGGTTAACGATTATGGAATTGATACAACTCACCCTTTTCCGGCGGCAACAGAAGATGAAGCCGTTGCCATTGCAGAAGATAAGGGATATCCGGTTGTAATGAAAATATATTCACCGGACATTACCCATAAATCAGATGTTGGGGGAGTTGCTTTAAATATTACAAACGAAGAGATGGTTCGCGCCACTTTCCGTAACATGGTAAAAACTGCTGCGGAAAAGCGTCCGGATGCAAGAATCGATGGAGTTACCATCCAGAAAATGGTTAATACAAAAGGTGGAATTGAATTAATTGTTGGAACCAAAAAAGATCCGGTTTTCGGAACAGTTATGTTGGTAGGAATGGGTGGAACCACTGCCGAATTATTCAAAGATAAACGATTAGAATTCCCGCCACTGAACGAGAATCTTGCACGCGAAATGCTAAAATCACTCAAGATTTATCCCCTGCTGGAAGGCTACCGTGGAGATTCACCAAAAAACATTGATAAATTAATTGAAGCATTAATAAGAATGTCTTATCTGGCTGCTGATTATCCGGAAATTGCGGAGCTAGATATTAATCCGCTTATTGTAACACCAACAGATGTTATTGCTTTGGACGCCCGCATTGTTGTTGATGAAGAGATACTAAAAAATCCGGTAAAAGAATACTCTCACCTGATACTTCGACCTTACCCCGAGAGTTTAATCAAAAAGGCAACATTAAAAGATGGAACGGAAATTACACTCCGACCAATAAAACCCGAAGACGAACCATTGTGGCTGGAACTATTGGCAAGCTGTTCCAAAGAATCGATTTATCACCGCTTCCGTTACGATTTTTATTTCGACTCGCACGATGTTGCATCACAATTCTGTTTTATAGATTACGACCGCGAAATTGCAATTGTTGCTGAGGTTGAAGAAGAAGGAACAAAAAAACTGATTGGCGTTGGGCGATTAATAGCCGACCCGGATGTAGAAATGATGGAATATGCCATTTTGATTACCGACTCATGGCAACATAAAGAGCTTGGTTTTACCTTAACCAATTATTGTTTAGAAATTGCCAAAGCAAGAGGAATTAAAAACTGGCAGCGGAGACTACAAAAGACAATAAACCAATGATTTCAGTATTCCGTAAATTGAATTTCAAAATCAGATTCAACGAAGACACAACAGTTTCTGTAAACAAAGATATTTCTGGTGAATGATTCTTCCATTCAGCTGGTGACTTTAAGTCACCCACTGAATATTCCCATACTCCCTGCGAACTTCTAATTATTTGCCGGGAATTTTTAAATAATTCACACCTCATTTCAAATCATTTTTTACTTTTGACAGCTGGATAATTGGTACTTGATAATTGATACTTGATATTTAAATGAATTCCGGAAAACTTAAACAGGCTGCCGAACTCATCAGAAAAGCAAAATATGCTGTTGCTTTTACCGGTGCCGGTATTTCTGTGGAAAGTGGGATTCCCCCATTTCGTGGAGAAAACGGGCTTTGGAATACCACCGACCCGATTTTTCTGGAAATTGAATTTTTCAATAAAAAACCATTTCAGTCCTGGCAAAAAATAAAAGAAATATTCTACGATAAACTGGGAGATGCCGAGCCAAATATTGCACACGATATTCTGGCAAAAATGGAAAAACGCAGTTTCCTTGAAACAGTAATTACTCAAAACATCGACCATTTGCACCAAAAAGCGGGCAGCCGACATGTGTATGAATTACACGGAACATACACACAATTAGTTTGTGTAAATTGTAGTTCAGAATACGATAAAAGTTTTGCAGACTTAAATTACTTACCGCCAACCTGTTTTGTTTGTAAAGGAATATTAAAACCCGACATCATATTTTTTAACGAACCCATCCCTGAATTTGCAAAAAAACGTTCGTTTCAGGAAGCTAACAAAGCCGATGTATTAATTATTATTGGTACCAATGCAGAAGTTTTACCCGCCGCAAAAATACCCCAAGTTGCCAAAGAAAACGGAGCGAAAATTATTGAAATAAACATTAAACCCTCCCACTTTACAAATACAGTTACCGATATATTTTTGGAGATGAAAGCTACCGAGGCGATGAAAGAGATTGGGGAATTGTTGTATTTATAATCTTACTTATTCGGCACAACCCTCCCTTTCAAAGTAACCGGTTTTTGATTTTCCGATTCAATAATTACTTCCATATAATATTCCGATTTTTTTTCAAAAGTATCATCGCAGCTTAACTCAATAATTATCTTTTCGAATGGCTGCAGCACCGGAATTTCAGCTTCAGCAAAAACCGGCTCTCCCACTTCCTTTTTATTCACTAATTTAAGTTTTGTAATCTCAGACTTCACTTGTCCAAAATTCTGAACTTCAACTTCAATTATATATCTATTACTATCTTTTTGAAAAACCGGTAATCGAGATGAGAGTGCTGGTTCGATATAATCGACTTGGGGCAAACGGGCATAGCCAAAAAGCAGGTTCCCATCTTTTAATTTTCCCAATAATTTAGCTGCAAAGTTTTCATCAGTTAAACCGTTCCCATTCCCTTCGAAAGTAATTATCAAATCATCACCCGAATTTTCTGTTTTAAGCACTTTACTACCCCTGCCAAAATTAACTTGTTCTGAAGCACCAAATCGCAAGGATTCCAAATCAATATCCAACTGAGGATTAAAACCTTTTTCAGCCTCTACTTTTACTTTAATAGTTTTGGTTTTCGAATCAATTTTTTCTGAGTTCAAAATTGTTAACAAACGCCCAACGGTTAACGGAATACAAATGTGTTTCGAGCTGTGGTTGTCACTCATTTTATCCTGACGTTTTAAAGTATCGATAACGGCAAAATGAGCCTGCGTTGCGCGCCCGTATTTATCTTGCAAAACTTTAATCCGTTCGTATTTAAACCAATCTACCACTGTTCCATCTTCGTATTTCGCAACCCCGGGTAAATATGCTTCGCCAGGATCAGTTTTCCAATTAATGCCATCTTTCGAACGCAAATACCACGCAATTCGTCCCAGCCAGTCGTTTACAATTAAATGGTATTGTACATTGGTTTTCCAAATTAGCGGGTCTTCAAAACGCCCTTCAACCGGCGGGTAAACCCGTTCAGCACTAACCTGATTGTACGGACTAATTCCGGTTTTGCTAAACCAAACTCCCCCACCCCTGCAAACCATTAAATAAGTACCGTCTTCGCGTTTTGCAAAGGTAAGGTTGCTAAGTCCTTCAATAATTTTACGATCGCGTTTATTAAATTCGAATTCCCCTTTTTCCCAGGGACCATTTAAATTATCGGCAATGTAATATCCGTTAATTACGTACACTACATATCGCCCGTCTTCCAACTGAAAAACCTCGGGATTATGACCGGATCCAACCGTGTCTTTTACGGAATATGGACCGAATGAATTATCTGCAACTGCATGAAATACGCTGGAACGTGGCCACTGCATGTGCCCTTTTGGAGAATCTTCGCGCCAACCACAAACAAACAGGTGATATTTTCCATCGGCACCCAATTTTGCATTGCCACCCCAATACGACCACTCGTTATTTTCTAATCCATTTTCTGTATATCGCGGAACTACATTTGCAGCGCCCCACGTATCACTGGTTAATTCTCCCTGAATTGGCATAGGAAAAAACCGATCCATAAAACGACCGCCTAAAATTAAATTGTCCCACTCTTTTGGTCGCTCGCGTTCTGCCACTTGTGCATTCGATATTGAACTACAAAGCATTAAAAGCAAAAGACTGGAAATAAGTACGTTTATTTTCTTTTTTGATCGCATGTTTAAATTAATTTGGTTTAAGAATGCTAAAAGTAAAAAAAAGCCTTTCACAAGATTCAATTTTGTTCTAAATTTTGTCAGGTTTTCTCCTTTTATCATCTATTTTTATCTCAAAATATTATAAGAAAGGATTTTCAATTTACGGCAAGAAAAAAGTTCCATCTCTTGATACTTTGATTTATTCTCTCTGTTAGTACATTTACAAAATTCTGGTTCAAAAAATATATATGAAAAACATTACAATCCGGTCCATTCTAATCTTACTGATTTTTACATCGTGTTCAACAGGAAAAAAATCACTTCAAAAAGGCGACTATTTTTCAGCAGTTTCAAAATCGGTACAAAGGTTAAAATCTGCCCCCGACAACAAAAAAGCTGTTAATGTTTTAAAAGAGGGTTACCAGTTAACTCTCAATTGGTCGCAAGAAGAGATGGATATGATCCTTTCGGGCAACAACTCTTTTAAATGGGAAAATGCGATTCAATTAATGAAGCAGGTTAATAATCTGGCCCGACAAATACGGCAAACTCCTGCCGCGCGAAAAATAATTGCAGATCCAAAAACCTATTCATCCGAATTAAACATGGCTGTTGAAAAAGCAGCAAACGAAAGATACAATGCCGGAATAAGTGAACTGGAATTAAACACACAAGAATCTGCCAGAATTGCATTTAATCATTTCCGAATAGCCGATCGGTTTATTCCAGAATATAAAAATGTGCTTGAAAAACTTGCTGAGGCGAAAAGTCTTGCGACAATAAATGTCGTTCTGGAAGCAATTCCTGTGAATACTATTAATTACAAACTCACTTCAGAGTTCTTCTACAATCAGGTTTTTAATTACCTAAACAATAAATTTGCAAAAGAAAGTTTTGTAAATTTTTATTCTCCCAACGAGGCTGAAAGAGTTGGATTGGAAAATCCTGATTATGTTGTTGCCCTGCAATTTTTCGATTTTTCGGTAGGAAACACGGTTCGCCGGGAAGTGGAAGAGCAGGTAAAAAACAGAGTTAAAATTGAATCGAAAGATACAACAAGGGTACAATACAAAAATTACGAAGCAAAAATTAAAACCTTTACCGACGAAGTAAATTCCAGAGGAATTTTAGATGTAAAAATAATTGAATTTAACGGCAACAAATTAATGCAAAACGATCGGATTCCGGGTTCTTTTAAATGGATAAACGACTATGCAATTTATGTTGGAGACATTGAAGCATTAAATAAAAAACAAATTGAATTGACTCAAAAAAAAGCAGTTCCTCTTCCTCCAAAACAAGATTTGTTTATTGAATTTACAAAACCAATTTACGATCAGTTGACCGGGAAACTAAATAATTTTTTTAGGAGGTATAATTAAGCTAAGTAAAAGGAATAATTAATTGTCGCATCTAATAATTCACTCACCCCACGTCAGCCAGTTGGCTAACGAAGGGGTGAGTAAAAAAAACGGGAATTGTTGAAATACGACATTTTATATTTTGGACTACTCAAAATTCTCTGCATTCAAAAAAATAGTTCAACAATAATTATAAAAGAGATGCAAAAAACGCTACAATCGAAATACAATCTCACCTCGCCAAAAATTAAAAGATTGGTTGGATACGACATTGTCAATTATAAAGTTGAAGACGGTTCAAAAAAATACATTCTCAAAGTTTATCCTTATAAAAAGGAAGAAATTGATTTCGCTGAAGCTGAGAATGAGATTTTGATTCACCTTCAGAAACAACAGAATGATCGATTCCCAAATCCAATCCAAATACCAACGGTGAATTTCTAACTCTATTCGCAGAAGGGAACACTCCAAAAGTTGCCCGCCTTTTAACTTATCTTGAAGGAGAATTTTTAGGAGATGCAGAACACTCGGTTGATCTTTTCAAATCTTTCGGAATATTCTTAGGTACATTGGATGTACAACTTCATGATTTCATAAATTACGTAATTGAAGCCCGACAATTTAAATGGGATTTACAATATTTTTTGTTGAATGAACAGTATGTAAAACACATTACAAACCCCAACGACAGAAAAATAGCCGCCTATTTTTTTCAACAATATAAAGAGAATGTGTTGCCAGTTTTGGGTGAATTACGAAAACAAACCATACATGGCGATGCCAACGAATGGAATACACTTTCGCAAAACGGGCAGGTTTCAGGGCTAATTGATTTTGGCGATATTTGTTATTCGCACCTCATTAACGAATTGGCAATTGCGTTGGCTTATGCATTAATGGGAAAAGAAAACACCCTTGAATGGGCAGCGCCTATAATCTCGGAATACCATAAAATTTTACCCCTCGAAGAAAAAGAGATTGACATTTTGTATTGGTTGATTGCAGCACGTTTATGTACAAGTGTAAGCAATTCAGCGTACGAAAGAGTTCAACGTCCAGAAAATACATACATTCAAATTAGTGAAAAACCTGCCTGGGATTTATTAAAAAAATGGGTGACAATTAATCCCGTTTTTGCCCGAAATGAGTTTCGCTTAGCTTGTGGTTTTGAAATTCCGAAAGAAAAAAATATTGATGAAGTTGCTTTGGAACGATTCAAATCGGTGAGTTCTATCTTCTCTATTAGTTATAAAAAGCCAATTTACATGGAGCGTGCGGCTTTCCAATACATGTTCGACAAATATGGGAACAGCTATTTAGACGCGTACAATAACATTCCGCATGTTGGGCATTCGCACCCAAAAGTTATAGAAGCCGGGCAAAAACAGATGGCAAAACTAAATACCAACACCCGCTATTTGTACGATCAGTTAAATGAATATTCGGCCAATTTATTAAGCTATTTTCCAAAGCCGCTGAACAAAGTATTTTTTGTGAATTCGGGTAGTGCAGCCAGCGATTTAGCCATTCGTTTGGCACGTAATTTTACGGGCAAAAACCGGGTTGCAGCAGTGGAACACGGTTACCATGGAAACACCCAATCCGTTATTGAAATCAGCCATTATAAATTTGGTGGGAAAGGTGGGAAAGGCGCTTCGAAAAATGTATTGTGTTTGCCAATTCCTGGTACTTACAGAAGTGATTTCAACAATGAAACCGCAGGACTTTCTTTTGCAAAAGATGCCATTCAAAAAATAAATAATTCTGAGGAAAAAATAGCTGCTTTTATAGCTGAACCGGTTGTTGGTTGTGGAGGACAGATTCCTTTGGCACAAGGATATTTAAAAGCTATGTACTCCGCAATCCGAAATCAAGGGGGAGTTTGTATCTCGGATGAAGTACAAACCGGTTTTGGAAGATTGGGCGATTTTTTCTGGGGATTCGAAGCGCAGAAAGTTGTACCCGACATTGTAATTCTTGGAAAACCAATGGGCAACGGTCACCCCATGGGAGCGGTAATTACCACCGACAAAATTGCCGATGCTTTTAACAATGAAATGGAGTTTTTTAGTTCGTTTGGCGGCAATCCGGTTTCGTGTGCCATCGGGCAAACAGTTTTAAATGTAATTGAAGAGGAACAATTACAGCAAAATGCAAAAACTGTTGGCGATTATTACATAAAAAGACTAACTGAATTACAGCAAAAACACGAGTGTATTGGAGATGTACGTGGCTCTGGATTATTTGTTGGTTTTGAATTTGTAAAAGATCGCCTCACTTTGGAACCAGACACAGCACTGGCTCAAAAAGTAAAAAATGAATTACGAAACCAGTATATCCTTGTTGGCACCGACGGGCCTTACGACAACGTAATAAAATCGAAACCACCGCTATGTTTTACGAAAGAGAATGTGGATGAAGTTGTGAGTACCGTGGATTCTATATTAAATTCCTAATCTGAACTTAATCGGGTGAAATCCTCTAAAGTATCGATATCAAATGCTGCCTTTTCATTTTCAAAAACTATAACACGATCTTTATTTTTTTGAATAATTGTCTTTGCCCCTTTTTCACCCTTTAACATGAGTAATTCCTTAAAATAATCACTCCCAAAAATTGCAGGAACGCCCAACGTATTTTTTGCTTTAGTAGCCACAATATCACTTTCTGTTTTAAAAAGTTCAAGCATTGTACGGTAATCCGACTTTTTAATCAGCGGCAAATCACTCAAAGTAATCAATATCCCATCGTAGTTATTTTCACTAAATATTTTTGAACAGGCAAACGCGAGTGAACTTCCCATTCCCTCATTCCAGCCTTCATATTCAATAAATTCTGAAGAATCTAATTGTGATGTTTCAATGATATTTTTGGCATAAGCACCTAACACAATAAAAGTTCTTTCAACTAAATAAAGACTTAATTGTTCTCTAATATGATTTAACAAAGTTGTGTTTCTGTATGGCAGGTTTTGCTTGGGTGCGCCAAGTCGATTGGATTCGCCGGCAGCTAAAATAAGGGACACTATTTTTACAGATTTTTTTGACAAAACAGATTAATTATAAAACCATAACAATTAAATGCACCACGAGTTTTTTCATTTAGCAAAAAAGATAACTCAGAATCACAAAAACAACGATTTTGCCTTAGCCACAATTTTCAATGTAAAAGGTTCTGCATATCGCAGGGAAGGAACCAGAATGGTAATTGGAACCAATGGAAATTGGTATGGAAATATCAGTGGTGGTTGTTTAGAGGGAGATATTTTGCGAAAGGCAAGAAAAGTAATTAAAACCTGCGAAAGCATTTTGGTTACGTACGACACACGTGAGGGAAAAAACAAAGAAATTCGTATGGCACTTGGATGTAATGGAGTAATAGATATCCTTATTGAACCTGTAAATGACTCTGTCGTTAAATTCTGCAAAACAGTTTGCAATTATTTTGAAAATGAAGAAACTGCATTTATCTCCACCGAAATCCAATTAATTAAAGACAAGCTATTTGTAAGTCGGGAAATAAATAAAACCGAATCCCCGGATTTTCCTAAATCAACTTTAGAAAACGAAAACTATTGTCATGTTGAAAAGTTAGAGTTCAAAATTACTTTATACGAACATCTTGGACTACAGCGTAAAATGGTTATTTGGGGAGCTGGCCCGGATGTTTATCCACTTGCCAATTTTTCAACTCAGCTTGGATGGAAAACTATTGTGGCTAGTGATTGTGGCTTACAAAACCTGGAAAACAGACTTCAGGATACTGAAATAATTCAATCAAATTTTGATGATTTTGAGCAAAAAATTTCATTGCATCAAAACACAGCCGTTCTTTTGGTAAGTCACGATTTTTACAAAGATTATTTCATTCTGGAAAGAATAATTCAGAAAAATGTAAAATACATCGGAATTATGGGTCCCAAACGACGCGGGGAAAGGATGATTCAGGAATTCAAAAAAAGAAATTCAGAAATAAAATTTGACCAAAATAAAATCCATTATCCTGTTGGACTGGATATTGGCAGCGACAATCCGGTTGAAATAGCTTTGAGTATTGTTGCCGAAATTCAATCTGTTTTTTCACAGAAAAATGCAGCTCCTTTAAAAGAGAAAAATACAAGAATTCATGATTCAAATTCAAACGAACCAATAGAAGATTTTAATCCAAACGACAGTGTTTGTACTGTTAATTATTTTCAATAATATGGCAAATTACACATTAAACATTAACAACAAAAAGTACAAAGTTGAGGCAGAACCTGACACTCCGTTACTTTGGGTAATCCGCGATAAAGCAGGATTAAAAGGAACTAAATTTGGTTGCGGTGCTGCACATTGCGGCGTTTGCACTGTTTTGTTTAACGGGTATCCAATTAAATCGTGTACCATTTCTGTGGCTGCCACAACTCCCGAAACAAAAATCACAACCATTGAGTCTACCGATTATAAAAACCTGAAATTGGTTCAGGATGCCTGGATAAAAGAACAAGTTCCTCAATGCGGCTATTGCCAGAGTGGTCAGGTTTTATCTGCCGTTTCACTATTAAATCAAAATCCGAAACCCTCGAATGCAGACATTGATAATGCAATGACAGGTGTGTTGTGCAGATGTGGAACTTATCCACGTGTTAAAAAAGCGATTCAAACAGCAAGTCAGAAATTAAACGGGTAACAAAATGAAACGAAGAGAATTTTTACAAATAAGTGGTGTTGCCGGGTTCGGATTAATGCTGGGTTGCACAACATCGGGAGATAAGGTTAAAAATGCAAATGCCGAAGATGTAGAATTAAGCCATTTTGTATTTATAGACACAAATGGTTTGGTTACAATTTTAAATCACAAGCCTGAACTGGGGCAAGGAATTTTCCAGGCGGTTCCAATGATTATTGCTGAAGAGTTAGAGGTTGACATCAACAAAATAAATATTATCCAATCGGTGGCAGACAAATCGAAATACGGTAATCAGGGAATTGGAGGGAGTACCAGTATCCGACGTGGATACACTACTTTAAGAACAATTGGAGCCACCGGAAAAGCAATGTTAATTCAGGCTGCTGCCAATAAATGGGAATGTAATGTTTCCGAATGTTACGCAGAAAATGGGACAGCTTTTCGTAATAATTCAAAAGATAAATTATCGTATGGCGAATTGGTAGAAGCGGCTTCATTGTTGGAAGCTCCGGAAAAAGTAGAATTAAAAAACAGCGCCGATTTTAAAATATTGGGCAAATCAACACCTCGACAAGACATTCCAATAAAAGTAAACGGAGTTGCCAGATTTGGTATCGACATAGAAATGGATAACATGCTTTATGCATCGGTTTTAAGGACACCACATATGTTTGGGGCGGTTGAATCTTATAATAAAAATGAAATTGACGCAATTCAGGGAGTTGCATCTTCGTCCATTCTAAAGACAGAGTTATTTGGAAAACCAAGAGAAGGAGTAGCTGTTCTTTCAGAAGATTACTTTGCGGCTTACAAAGCACGAAACCAGTTAAATGTTGTATGGAAAGATATTCCGGAAGCCTACGATGATGAAAAGATTTTTGCCACTTTTCACAAAGAAAAAAGCAATAATCCAACGGCTCAAAGAAATAAAAATGAAGATAAAACTCTTTTGTCTAAAGAAAAATATTCAATAACAGCAGAGTACGAATGTCCGTATCAATCGCATTCGCCAATGGAGCCAATGAATGCAACCGTTTGGGTAAAAGATGACAATACAGTTGAAGCGTGGCTGCCAACTCAGAACGGACAAAGGGCACAAGGTGATATCTCGGAAGTAACCGGAATTCCTATTGAAAACATTACAGTTAACGTTACTTTTTTGGGTGGTGGATTTGGGCGTCGTTCCTTACAAGACTTTGCAATTGAAGCGGCACATTTATCCATGCAAACCAAACGTCCGGTAAAAGTAATTTGGACTCGCGAAGACGATACGGTTGCAGGACCATTTAGACCGGCAACACTTAATGTTTTTAAAGCAGGATTCGATAAAAATAAAAATCTCACCTCCTTCAGCAATCATATAATTGCTCAAATTATCGGACACCAGAATCCGGGCGCAGATTTAACAAAAATAGGCAGCGGAACTTACGAAGGTGCCTATTGGGAATACAATTTTGCCAATTATACACAAGCTGCAACATCCGTTCTTTTACCCATTCCTATTTGGTATTGGCGTTCGGTTTATTCATCTACAAACTGTTTTGTAAACGAAAGTTTTGTCGACGAGCTTGCAGATTACACCGGAGCAGATCCCATCGATTTCCGTTTGAAACACATAGAAGATGAACGCGCAATTAACGTAATAAATACGATTCGAGAACTATCAAACTGGGATACCCCAGGCACAGGAGAATATAAAGGAATTGCCTTTATTCATGCTTTTCAATCGTATTGTGCACAGGTTGTAACCGTCGAAAAATCTGGTAGCGGTGTAAAAATCAAAAAGATTGATGCTGTTATTGATTGTGGACAAACCATAAATCCAGATACTATTGAGGCACAAATAGAGGGTAGCATTGTAATGGGATTAACGGCAGCTTATAAATCATATATTTCTATAAAAGGAGGACAATCGGTTAACAGCAATTTCCATAACTTCGAGTTACTTCGATACAACGAAACTCCCGAAATTGAAGTTCAGATTGTAAAAAATGACCATGCTCCGGGAGGAATGGGAGAACCGGGATTTCCGCCAACAGCACCGGCTCTTGGCAACGCTATTTTTAAGGCTACCGGTAAAAGGGTTCGGAAATTACCAATTACCGAAGTTAAGATTGGGTAAATTTGGAGAATTAGAAGTTAAGTATTTTATGGAAGTTTAGATGGAAGCTACCTACTTGTGGGTTTAGTTCAACACTGGTTATAATTAATTTTGACATTTAGAATATAAGGATTTATTTGAGCTGATTTTTATCCGTTTGTAAAACGCTTGTTTGGCAACTGGCGGGATTGTAAACGAGTAGAATATAAATAACAGTGTTTTATAAAAAGAATTACAAGGATATAAATGTGAGAGTAACCACACGATATTACCCTTCGTTTCGAATATCAAATGCCATTAATGTATTTCCATGACGTTGATACATAATCCCATTTTTAATTGTGGGGTGCGAAAAATGCTCCTTTGTACCGCGTGTAATTTTAAATTCACTCACTTGTTTCATTTTACCATCTTCGTAATTTACTAATGAAAGGTCGCCGGTTTGATTGTAGTAATAAAGCATATTATCGGCTGCAATTATTGCTCCCCAACCGAGTTTTAGGGAATCGGATAAAATTCCGGTTTCAGCATCAATACTTCTCAGCTCTTTTTTACCCGTTCCACTTCCATACAAATGGTTATCTATTTTTACAATTGCCCCCATGTAACTGTCGAAACCTTTGTTCTGCCACACTTCGTTAATCTCTGTTCCGTCTTCCGATAGTTGCAATTTAATACCTCCGTTTCCATCTCCGGCAGCATAATAAATATAGCCGTTTGCAAAAACAATACAATTGCCGTGTGTATCTCCAATTCCAGGTTTCCGCTCTTCCTGGGTTGTATTTCTCTGTGCATGTGTCCAAAGAAGTTCTCCGGTTTCAGCATCTAAACCCATCATTTTATATGCAGAAAATGTAATGAATATTTTTCTTGAAGGGAGTTCAATTAATGTTCCGGGATTATATCCTGAACGTTCACTGTGTCCTTTGTTTGTCCATATTAATTCACCGGCAAAACGGTTTAAAGCTACAATGTTGTGTTCTTTTCCACCGGGTGTCCAGAATACTTTATCTCCGTCAATTAAGGGAGCTTCAGAATGCCCGAATCTTGGATATGTTCCCTGAAAATCTTCAGTAAAATTCTTTGACCAAACTATTTCGCCATTCTCCCTTTTCATACAAAAAAGGTTTCCCATACCCGAACCTACATAGATTAGATCGTCGATTATTGTTGGTGCCGAGCGAGACCCGGGCCAGCTTACAATCCACTCTTTCCCAAAAGGAGCTTTCCATTTTATTTGTCCATCGAAACTTATACAAAACAGAGTGGCAGTGCTATCTAT
>JABMPI010000292.1 GCA_013203755.1 Bacteroidota bacterium | reverse complement strand
TTCCAGACCCCTGTGAAATTATTTTATGCATCTTTAAATTAATTTGTTGCATTTGTAACTTGAATCTACGATTACTTGTGCCGAAGATAAATACATAAATTCATCAAGAAAAAAGCCTACCTTCCCTTTATTTATCTCTATATCTTTATCTAATGGAGGTGCTATTGATACTCCGTTCAGAAGTCCTGATATCTTATCATAAGTAGGTCTAACACCGATAACTCTATAAGCCAAATATTCCAGGATATTTGTAGTTCCCGCGGTCATTGTCTCTGTTAACAAATATGGGCCATGATTTTTCAGGGGAGCTCCGGTTCTGTATTTTGGTCTTGATTTTTTTGCTGTTACTTCAATTTCCTGGATTAAAATATTGTTTTTATCTTGGTGAAATTCTTTCAAACGCATTTCATTTAAGTAATGAAGCCTGTAAATAGAAAGCGGAATAGCAGAAAAACGTTGCAATTGTTTTAATTTGGAAAAATTGACTTCTGGAGGAATAATTTCTGGCATTTGCATTTCAAACTGAATTCTGTGATTATCCCTTTTGTTCCGGGCCTGAGCAAATACCGAGGCAGAATCGTAGAAAACAATATTACGAAATTCGAGATTTCCATTTTCATCCAAGGGCATGTCTAAAAACTGGGCGGTGCTGTCGCTTTTTACCATCAGGAAAACATTCCCTTCTGTTAACGCTTTATTCCCGATACCACGTTTTACATTTCCCTTAAAAGAAAAACCCAGTTGCCGTTCGAATTCTATTTTTAGCGAATCTGCTTTTAACGAGTTCCAAATGTAATTGCTCCAGCCGTTTGTGGTCATTAACAAATCGAGTTTGGTTTGAGTATTTAATTTTTCATCTGAAATAAAATAATCAGCAGGTGATTCAATGTGTCCGTTTAATTCTGAATCCAATAAAAAATATGAAGCTATATTTTGTGAAACGCCCGATGCATTTACATAGTTTTCGTCAATCACCGAAATAGAAACCTGAGCCATTTCATCAACAAAAAATTCTGAAGGTTTCAAATTTACCTGCACTTCTTCTCGGGTTGAAAAAGATTCATTGTTTAACCTGATTTCTATATTTTCAAGTTTTAAATCTTCTTTAAACACCAATCGTTCAGAAATAGGATTCAAATTATTGTCTAGCAAAACAAACCTGTTAATTCCAGTACGAAGTTGTTCGTTATCTATTTTTAAAAAGACATTCATCTTTTGTTGATTAATTTCCTCGTAAAACAAACCTTCGCCACGACTTGAACAAACCAGGTAGAAAGACTGATTTCGGTTGTTGTTTTTACCCTGAACTACCATTTGGATTTTGCTTTCATCCTGATTGATTAATTGTATTTTCGCTCCGGTTTCCTGAATTTCAGGAAGCTGAAATGTGAGGTTCGGATAACCATCAATTTTTGCAGTGTACTTTTTATCTCCTTTCGGATAGAAATAGAATTTTCCGGCTCCTTTGAAAACCGATTTAAAAGTTAAAATCAAATCGCCTTTTTCATCCAGCAGTTTTCCTGAAATTTCTTTCCCTTTTCCTGATTGATCAACTGCTTTAAAAGCTACGCAATTGGATTCTTCAGCCAGTAGAAATCCACCTTCGGGTAAAAATGAAACATCAATTTCGGGTGAAATAGTTTTAATTGTGTCTTGAGTTAAAAATTCGAATGAATTTTTTATTGCCGAAACTTGAATAATTTTGGTAAAAAAAGTTTTATCTCCAAAGTTTTTCAAGTAATCGGTGTAAGCGCGCAAAAGATAATTTCCTTCAGAAATAACGGTGTCGGAAAAAGAAATGTAGCCAGAGCCAAAACCATTTTGAATAAGGAATAGTTCATCCTTTACAATTTCACCTTCTTCATTAATTAAATCGACGTATAAATTACATGACTCAGATTCGGGTTTGTTGGTTTGTCCTTCAACCAAATATGCTGCAAACCAAAGTGTGTCGCCAGTGAAATAGAATTCGCGATCGGTGTGCAGATATAGTTTTTGGAAGGGGGCGGTTTGCTGCGATTCAAAATAAGTATTTATGTTTTGGGCAATTAATTGGCCAG
>JABMPI010000291.1 GCA_013203755.1 Bacteroidota bacterium | reverse complement strand
TGTGTAATACTGTGCTTCCTTGTTTCGAATGTATCCGGTTTCGTATCCCCAAATTGAAGAATTTGGCAATCCCTCTTTTTCAAAATTATCCTCCCACACCAATTTCCATAAATTGTTTTGTGTTTTAATCGGATCTTTAGCGGAACTTTGAATTACAACTGCCAGCATAAAAAGCAAGGCTGTGAACAAATTTTTAGTCATGGTTAAAAGTTTTTAGTTTCAATCAAAAATAAATTCTTTTATTTGAAATAAAACATAAAATACACTTTAAAAATGTTTTTAATGAAACATTGCACTTTTCGGGTTAAAGCTAGTCTTAAATCTTTGTAGAAATACAAACGAACCATACCATTTTCAGTTGGTTCTACTACTTTTGGCATCAAATTAAAACAAATGGGAATATCAGTTCATCCTAACGCAAAAGGTTTAATATTCGATATGGACGGCACGTTGTCCGATTCGCTTCCAGTGCATTTAGAAACATGGAACAAAATAGGAGAGAAATATGGGTTTATTTTCGACCCGCAAATAATATACGAATTAACTGGGCGCCCCACCATCGAATTTGCCAACAGAGTGATTGAACAGTATGGACTTTCAGAAAAACCGGAAGTATTGGTTCGAATAAAACAAGAGTCGTTTTGGAAGTTGTCACATTTGTTAAAACCAATTAACGAAGTAGTTTCCATTGTTAAAGAATATTATGGGAAAATTCCCATGGCAGTTGGAACGGGTGCCAGTCGTAAAAGTGCCGAAGTTCAATTACAAAAATTAAACCTCGCTAAATATTTCGATGCTATTGTTTCTGCTGACGATGTAAGCAAACACAAACCGGAGCCGGAAACATTTTTAGAATGTGCCCGACTTATGGGAATTGAACCACAGCTTTGTCAGGTTTTTGAAGATGGTGACCTGGGAATAACAGCCGCAAAAACTGCCAATATGTTTGTTACTGATATTCGACCACACATTAATTACGGCGAATGGATACATTCCTAATCTAAAAAATGGATGCTTTATTAATCGCGGTAAAAACAGTACTCCCCCTTTTTCTGATAATTTTAGCAGGAACACTATTTTCGCGCACAAAAGCCAGTTCAGTAGATTGGGTTGAAATTCTAAATAAATATGCGCTTTATATTGGATTTCCTGCCTTAGTGGTTGCTTCGCTAATGCACCTCGAAATTGGGGAACAATCGTATTCAAAATTAATAATTTACAATTCGAGCTACATTGTGTTATGTATGTTTCTTGCTTTCCCGATCGCAAAATTGTTTCGGTTTTCAGAAAAAATGCGCAGGTCACTATTTTTAATTTTACCCTTTGGAAATATCGCCTATTTAGGAATGCCGGTTTTACAAAATGCCTTTGGAAATGAAATTCTTCCTGTTGCCGCAATCATTTCTGCCATTTATGTATTCTGGTTGCTTACATTGGGAATAATTATGATTGAAGTTTTTGGAGAAGAAAAATTACAACCAAAAAAACTGTTACTCAGTTTGGCTCAAAACCCATTACTTATTTCTGTTTTTGTCGGCCTTGCTATTGTAGTATTTAAAATTAAAATGCCAACCATAGCAGAAAAAACCATTCAACTGTTTGCCGATTCCGTTACTGCAGTGGTATTATTTTCGTTAGGAATATTTTTGGGAATGCAAAAAATTGGCAACTTAAAAGAGTGGTATCGGGTAATTGCCTTTGTAAGTTTTACTATGTTGGTTTTACCCTTTATTTTTTATGAATTCCTAATCTTATTAAATTTTGAAACATCACTTCTAAAAGCTACGGTAATTGATGCAGCCATGCCGCTGGGTTTAACGCCTTATGCACTTTCGGTTCGATATAAATTAAATACGACTTTGGTAGCTCGCATTGTTGTTTTGGGTACTCTGCTATCGATGGTTATTATTCCGTTGTGGATGGCGTTTTTGGGATAAAAAAAAAACGGAATTTTCATCCCGGTTTTTATTTGCTTTTTTACTCTTCAAATTTCTCGATGTAATAAATTGATAAATACCCAAATTCTATTAAATCATCTCATAAAAAAAGGAATTACTTAATTGAGTAATTCCCTTTCTTTTGAAATATGTACAAAAAGTTAGAATATCTTTCTATCCAAATTAATAAAATTCATAATAAGTAAACTTAGATATTTTTAATTAGATCCACCCATAATTGCAGTTATCTTATTTAAAACTTCTGAATAATGTGCAACCATTTGTTCAGCTAATTCCGGACTTGGGTTTTCAAATACTTCAGCAAGATATGGATATTGGCTAAAATCAAAGTTCTGTAATTCACCATATTCTTTGGCTTTTAACAATGCTTCATCTAAACTCGAATACTGCAAAACACTACTTTTATTGCCAACAATATCCTGTAAAGATTGAGATGTTGTAATTTGATTTGAATTAATACTAGAATTGCCGTTTACAGCATACAACTGAGGTTGAAAATCTGGAACAACCTGGGCTAACGCCACTTGCATGTCGTTAATAAGCGACTGCATATTTTCAATAAGGCCAGCCATGTCATTTGAATTAATTCCAACAGCAATATTTACGTATTCAAATAATTTTTTACCATCCGATTCACCCCATGCAATTCCTATAATTCGCGAATAATCCATTGCTGCCATAGTATTTGGAGAAACAGCTATCGCCATTCCATCTTGATTTCCAGAAGGCAAGATGTAATCACCCTTTTTTACTTTACCAATTACTTTAACCGGAACTTGTCCCATAAAAGCAATCTTTTCGAATTTCTTTCTGTCTGCTTCATTGGGCATAGCACCTATCACAGTAGGGTCTTTAGAAATTACCATGTATTTTTCTGCTTTTTTAAACTCCTTGGAAATTAATCCGCCTTTAACTCCAACCACATCGCCAAATGCAAAAACTTCATTCTCTTTGTTCTTCATTAACCACTCGGCATAATCTGCTCCACCCGATTCAAAAGCAACTCCTTTGTTTATTTCATTATATGCGACATAACTACCCAGCTGAATTCCATTTACTAACATGTCAACTGCACTCCAAACTACATCATCGCAGTCTCCTGACAAACATAATCCAGATGCCCCAACAACATTTACTCCAAATTTTATGATTGAATTAACAAAATCTAAAGTTACTGAAAGTGCTCCAAAAGCATAATCATTATTAAAATAAGCTCCTGGCGCCACTGTTTGTCCACCTTGGTTTTCATCATCTGACATATCAAATGCATCATCAAAATCAGGAAGTCCTCCTATTAATGCTGTTACAACACTTCTACCAAATCCCTGTACTCCATCCATACCTTCAATACGTCCCTTGGCAATACCATTACCATCCCAAAAGGAAACATAATTATTACCTCTTTCCGGTGCAGAAGATGTTGGAGAAAGTTTTATTGCAATACCTTGTTGGCTACACTGTACTTGTAATGGATAATTTCCGTAGGTCCCTTCAGCATCTCCTAGAGTTGCATCAATTGTAACCTGTCCATTTGCATTTAATCTGTTAACCGTGGAGTTTCCTGTTACATTTAATGTATTTTGAATTGTTGTTGCCCCATTAACATTTAAGGCTGAATTTAAATTGGTAATCCCATCTACTGTTAATGTGCCGGACAATCCGGTTGCACTTGAATTATTCACCCTGAAATCACTATTTAAATCTGTTTCTCCATCTACGGTTAATGTGCCGGTGAGATGTGTAGCACTATTATTTTCTACAGAAAAATTGCCATAGTTTATTGTTTCGCCCTGAGGATCGAAATTTTCATCTACATTAAAATAAGCATTTCTTCCTACAAATAAATCTTTATCTACATTAACACTATCACCATGGACTTTTAAATTTCCACCCAACTCCAATCCTACTCCATCGGCAGTAATTAATTTACCATCCTTAGTTATTCTTAAACGCTCAATGTTATCGGTTACAAATATAAGGTCAGCAGGGTCAGTGGTACCTATTTTATCTTTTTCAGGGTCTGATTTTGAATTTCCAAACAACGACCAGGCTTGCGAAGAAACTCCGGGACCAGCGCTTTTTAGGAGTGAGTTTGCATTGGGCACCAATGCATCTGCGGTTTTAGCATGCAATGCGTATGGAACTGATAAAAACTGTGTAGTTCCCATGTCAATCCAATCTTCTGTTTCAGATTTTTTTACCCGTACATTTAAAAAATGAGTGTGGTTTCCCCAATTTATTTCTTCAAACTGGTATTCATACGTATTTGTTCCTTCACCAATTACCAGAACAAACATTCCAAATTTGTTTGTTGTAACGCTGTGTAATCCTTCCCAAACCATTACTCCATCGTAATCGTTTTCCAGAATTGTAATTTTAACATCCAGCGTTTCATTTTCAATTATACGTCCCGTATTATCCCGGGCTTCCGCCTGGTAGATTATACCTTCCGGAGCTTGTGCAAAACCGCTAATTGCAATAAGAGCCAGGAATAAAAATGTAGAAATCTTTTTCATATTGATTTGTTTATTTTATTGTTTAAGAATTTGTTTTGATATTCGATAAAAGACAATGAAATCAGTTTTTCTGTACTTTAAAAATCCGTTGAATACTTTTGTCTTTCGGAATAACAGTTACCAGGTATAATGCAGGCGACAGAAAAGCCAAATCAAGTTGAATTACCTGATTAGGCATAATTATTTTTTCTTCGTTGTACAATTGTCTCTTCCCCAAAATATCGATTACCAAAATTGTAAATTCATTTTTTGTTTCGGTCTGAAAACTTAGATTCAAAAGACTGTTGAAAGGATTTGGGTAAGAACTTACATCCCATGTAGTTGCCAGTTGATCGTTTAACTTATCACGCTGAAGTACTATTAAGTGAACTTCTCCGATTCTCCATTTTGAAATGTTTACAGCACTCAATTCACTGCTGCTACTGCCGGCGGATGACACCACCCCAGATTTTAGTTTTATTTCCTGGCCATTTATGAGTAGGCTGGAAAATAAAAAGAAGAAAGACAAAAATTTTAATTTCATTTCTATTCGTATTTAAATTAGGTATTTAATTATATAAATGCATTGGGTCAATTTTGGTATTGATTAAAAAAAATCAGATGAGATTTATCTATCGATTATGAAAAATAGAAACCAGCATTTTAAATTGTTCTTATCATAGTTTAATGCAATTTACAATTTAAGATCTTTTTATCCTAATTTATTTTATTGTTTATAATAGTCTAGGTAAAAC
>JABMPI010000290.1 GCA_013203755.1 Bacteroidota bacterium | reverse complement strand
TTTTTTTATTTCAAAAGATAAGCTGTCGGCTGTGCTCGCAGAAGGTAAAAATGTTTTGGCCGTACAGGTGCATAATTCATCTGTCAATTCTTCAGATATGAGCTCGAATATTTTCTTTTCGGTAGGAATATCAGACACAAATACAAGATATTTATCTACACCCAACTGGTTTAATCCGCCCTTTGTTTTTAGCGGTTCCAAACTGCCACTAATCATAATAAACACAAATGGAGGTACAATTGTAGATGAACCAAAAATTACGGCTGATCTGAAAATTATTCATAACGAGACAGGTGTGAAAAATAATTTAAACGATCAGGCGAATGTTTACAACGGAAAAATTGGAATCGAACGTCGTGGTGCAAGTTCCTATAATTATCCACAAAGGCCTTATTTATTTGAAACAAGAAATGAGGATGATACAAATAACAATGTATCTATTTTAGGAATGCCGCAAGAAAACGATTGGATTTTACTTTCTCATTACAATGACAAGACTTTAATGAGAAATGCCATTTCGTTTGATCTTTTTCGTGAAATGGGACATTACTCGGTTCGAAGTCGCGTGTGCGATGTTGTAATTAACGGGCAGTACGAAGGAATATATTTGTTGTGCGAAAAGGTAAAACGTGATAAAAATAGGGTAGACATTGCTAAGTTAAAACCAGAAGATAATCAGGGTGATGATGTAACGGGTGGGTACATCTTTAAAGTTGACTATAATAATGGCTACGATGGCTGGCAATCTAATTTTGGTCCAATCGACCACCCAACTTATACTACCCGTTTTGTTTATTATTACCCCGACTATGACGAAATTGTTGGTTCTCAACGTGAATATATAAAAACTTTTGTTGATGAATTTCAATATCAACTAAATCAACCGGCTTTTAAGGACAACTATAATTCTTACATTCACGACTCTTCATTCATTGATTATTTTATTTTGAATGAGCTGGCACGAAATGTAGATGGATATAAAAAGAGTCGCTATTTTCATAAAGACAAAGACAGTAAAGGAGGATTAATAAAAGCTGGCCCGGTTTGGGATTTCGATTGGGCCTGGAAAAATATTAACGACTGCGATATTTTCAGACACACAGATGGTTCGGGCTGGGCATATAAAGTTAACGACTGCTACCAAACAGCAAGCCCGGGTTGGTACGTACGATTATTACAAGATCCCGTTTTTGCCGACAAAGTAAATTGCAGGTACTTTCAATTGCGCGAAACTGTTTTATCTGATGATTATTTAAATTCTAAAATCGATTCGATATACAACCTGGTTGACAATGCACAAAAAGGGCATTTTTCAAAATGGGCAATTCTGGGAACAAGAACCGGTGCACCTGAAGTTGAGTCGCCGGCACAAACCTACGATGAGGAAGTATCGAGATTAAGAAACTGGATAAGTACCCGCCTAAGCTGGCTGGATAATAATATGGTTGGAGAAAGTGATGACTGCCTTACTTCAACTGATGTAATTGCAGAAAATAACTCGTTTGTCATGTATCCAAATCCGGCGTCAACGCACATTAATTTAGAATCAAATATCGATTTTCTGAAAGTTGAACTTTATGATTTCTCTGGAAGAATTGTATTGCAGAAAACCTCTCAATACTCCAGAAGAGTTACCATCGAATTCAACAATTTAAAACCCGGTTTGTACCTCACCAAATCGACATTTGTAAACGGTAAATCGCAAACCAATAAATTAATTATCAGATAATTTTCACTCTGATTTCCTGATCAAATCATATAAAAAATGCCTAAAGTAAAAACTTCAGGCATTTTTTATATCGTTTAAAACTTTTTATTCTCCTCTAACGGCTGCAATACCCGGAAGTGATTTTCCTTCCAAATATTCCAACAAAGCACCACCGGCAGTCGAGATGTAAGAAACCCCATCGGCAAAACCAAATTGGTTTACACAAGCTACCGAGTCGCCACCACCAACAAGCGAGAAAGCACCTTTTTCAGTTGCTTCTACAATTGCTTCGCCAATAGCTCTCGAACCAGCAGCAAATTTTTCGATTTCGAAAACTCCAACCGGACCATTCCACAGAATAGTTCCAGAGTTTTCAATCACCTCTTTAAAACGTGCAATACTTTCAGGTCCGGCATCCAAACCTTGCCAACCATCAGGAATTTCGTTTGCCGGGATAATCTGGGTATTTGCATTTGCACTGAAATCATCGGCTGCAACAACATCTGTTGCAATAATTAACTTCACACCTTTTTCTTTAGCCAGTCTTTCAATGTTCCTTGCTGTTTCAATAAAATCGTCTTCACAAATCGAATTACCAACTTTTCCACCGTTTGCTTTAACAAAAGTGTAAGTCATACCACCACCTAAAATTAGGTTATCCACTGTATCCAGCAGATTTTCGATGATAGTAATTTTCGATGAAACTTTAGCTCCGCCCATAATTGCAGTTAACGGACGTTGCGGTGCTTTTACAACTTTATCTAAACTTTCAACTTCGCTTTCAATTAAATATCCAAACATTTTATCGTTGGGGAAATTTTTAGCAATTACTGCCGTTGAAGCGTGTGCGCGGTGTGCTGTTCCAAATGCATCGTTAATCCAGCAATCGCCATTCTCTGCCAATTTAGAAGCAAAATCTTCATCTCCTTTAGTCTCTTCTTTGTAAAAACGCAAGTTTTCCAAAATCAGAACTTCACCTGGTTGTATATTGTTTGCCATGGCTTTTACTTCGTCGCCAATACAGTCGGGCGCAATTTTAACAGTTGCACCACCTAGCAATTCCGACAAATGATTTACTAATGGTTTCAAAGAAAATATTGCCTCTGGTCCGTTTTTCGGACGACCAAGGTGCGACATAATAATTGGAGAACCACCGCCTTCAATTACTTTTTTAATAGTTGGAAGTGCTGCCCTCATTCGGGTATCGTCGGTAATTTCGAATTTTTCGTTTAACGGCACGTTAAAATCAACACGTATAAGTGCTTTTTTGCCCTTAAAATTATAGGTACTAATAGTTTGCATTTTATTATTTTTTTATTGAATTTCTGAAAAACAACCAAAGATAAAAAATATATCCCGCTCCAATTCAGAGTTATTTTTAGCTGAAAACAATTTAATGTTGAGGTAACCTGAAAACAAACACCAAATTACAAAACCCAAATTACAAATATGCACCAAATTTCAATTTTCAAAATCCCAAATAAATCCTAAAATCCCAGTTCAATTTAGTTTTATGAGTTTGTAATTTTTACAATTGGAATTTATTTGTTTTTTGGAGCCTGTAACTTGGAATTTCTCTTTATAAAAAGCTATTTTTGAGCCATGTTTTTTAAAGATGTAGTTGGACAAGACGAGATAAAAAAGCGATTAATCCGCTCAGTGAACGAAGAGCGAATTAGCCATGCACAACTTTTTTCGGGACCGGAAGGAACGGGGAAAGTTGCTTTGGCAATTGCGTATGCACAATTTATTTCGTGCCATAATCGAACTGAAACAGATTCGTGCGGAGTTTGCCCGTCGTGTCATAAATATCAAAAATTGGCTCACCCCGATTTGCATTTTGTATTTCCGGTTTTCAATTCACCCAAAGTAAAAAACCCGGTTAGCGACGATTATCTTCCCAACTGGCGCGAGCTAATTAAAAAAAGCCCCTATTTTAATTTAAGCCAGTGGCTAACACACATCGATGCCGGAAATGCGCAAGGTTTAATTTACGAACGCGAAAGTGATTCTATTTTTCGGAAATTGAATTTAAAATCCTTTGAGTCGGAATTTAAAGTGATGATAATTTGGCTACCCGAAAAAATGCATGTTGCCTGTTCAAACAAATTATTAAAACTAATTGAAGAACCACCAAGCAAAACACTTTTTGTATTAATTACTGAAAACGAAGAGGCAGTAATCGGTACCATCCGTTCGCGGGCACAATTGGTAAAATTTCCATTTGTCGACAAAGAATCGATTACACAAGCACTTCGAAATATTGAAGGAATTAACGAAACGATTATCCCCGATGCCGTTCATCTTGCAAACGGAAACTACATAAAAGCAAACGAATATTTAAATCCGAGCGAAGACGAACAGTTCTATTTCCAAAAATTTCAGGACATGATGCGTTACGCATACAAAAGAGAAGTGTTGGAACAAATAGACTGGGCAGAAGAAATGGCAAAAATCGGCCGCGACAAACAAAAGGCATTTTTCAATTTTGCATTGCGTTTAATCCGAGAATATTTTGTTATGAATATGAAACAAAGCAGTCTGGTTTACCTGAAACAAGAGGAAAAAGAATGGGGCGCCCGTTTTGCACCGTTCATTAACGAAAGAAATATTGTAGCCTTTTTTAATGAATTCGAATTGGGAATAAAACACATATCGATGAATGGAAACCCTCGCATTATCTTTCTGGATACAGCTTTGCGCATGGTTCGACTGATAAAAAGATAAGTTTCTTTTACCAATCCTTTTTTAGAATGACTTTAAAAATCAATGATTTAGTTATCAATTGGTATTAATCATTATTTTTGTGAGTTAAATGTAATATTTTGTAGCTTCAACGCTACAAATAATACGGCATATTCAAAAGTATATTATGCAAGATGTTGATACAATAGAAAGAGGTGTATGTAAATCCAAATCGGGGTGCTGTGCAAAATTACACGTAACCGATTGGCTCAAAGATATACAGTCTGCTACCCGAACAGACGATGTTATTGAAGTTCGTTTTAAAAATACACGCAAAGATTATTATCGGAATGTAAATAACCTGAAATTAAAAATTGGCGATTTAATTGCTGTTGAAAGCAGCCCGGGACACGACATTGGCATTGTTTCTCTAATGGGTGAACTCGTAGAGCCGCAAATGCGAAAACACAAAGCTACGTTGGTAAATGGCGAATTCAGGAAAGTTTACCGCAAAGCAAAATCGGTTGATATCGACATATGGAAAGAAGCTATTTCCATGGAACATGAAACCATGATTCGCTCGCGACAAATTACAGCCGACTTACGCTTAAACATGAAAATTGGCGATGTGGAATATCAGGGCGACCGTACCAAAGCTATTTTCTATTACATTGCCGACGAGCGTGTAGATTTTCGTGAACTGATAAAAGTACTGGCAGAAAATTTCCGCATTCGTGTGGAGATGAAACAAATTGGCGCAAGACAGGAAGCCGGTCGTATTGGAGGAATTGGCCCCTGCGGAAGAGAAATTTGCTGTTCTACATGGATGCACAATTTTGTTTCTGTTTCAACCAATTCGGCACGTTATCAAGAGATTTCGCTAAATCCGCAAAAATTAGCAGGCCAGTGTGGTAAACTTAAATGTTGCCTCAATTTCGAGCTGGCAACGTACGTAGATGCACAAAAAAGTTTCCCGTCGAACAATGTTCCTTTAGAAACTGAAAATGGTCTTTACTATTTTCTGAAAGCTGATATTTTAGGAGGTACTTATTCTTATATGCTGCAAGGAAATACTCCGTCGAACCAAATTGTTGTTCCGGTAGATAGAGTGCGGGAGATTCAACTTTTAAATAAAAGAGGCAAAAAACCAGAAACATTGGTGATAACAGATGAAAGTACTTTCGTAAAAAAAGACGACTCGTTTACAAATGTTGTTGGGCAAGATGATTTGCACCGTTTCGATCGTCCTAAAAAACAGGTTCGTCACAAAAAAAGAAATTTTAGACGCAAACCAAATCAAAACCAAAATAGCAACCCAAATCAAAATCGAAACCAAAATCCCCGATGAAAAAAGTTCGATCTCAAATTTCACTTCTCGCTTTGGTACTGATACTTTTTTCGGCATGCGATAATAACCGGGTTTTCGAGGAGTATAAAGAAGTTCCTCAGTGGGGTTGGGAAAAAGACTCGTTAATGGTATTCGAAATTCCGATTACCGACACGCTGCAAAACCACAACTTGTATATAAACGTTAGAAATAACGTTGATTATAAATACAGTAATTTGTGGTTATTCATAAAAATAAACCAACCCGGACAAATTGCAGTTACCGATACATTTGAACTGGCGCTGGCGTTTCCCAACGGGAAGTGGCTTGGCGATGGTTTTGGAGGAATAAAAACCCAACAGGTTTCTTACAAAAGCAATGTATTTTTTCCGGTTTCGGGAAATTACAAGATTGATGTTCAGCACGGAATGCGCGAAGAACTTTTAGAAGGAATTACCGATATTGGTTTTCGGGTTGAAAAGGCAGAATAATAAGCAACATTTCCTTCCCATCCTGGTTTCACACAAAGGGATAATCGCCAAATATTATTTATAAAAAATTCTGTGGGTAGTACAAAAAAATAATTGAGAAATCGTGAGCAAAAATAAATTAGAAAAATTTGGTGACATGGAGACATTTGAACATGTAGTTCAGGCTCCGTATAATAAAATAAAACAAGACGACTTTCACCTAAAAGGGAATTGGGCAAAAGACTTTTTCAAAAATGATAATCCTATTATTTTGGAATTGGGTTGTGGTAAAGGCGAATATTCTGTTGCGCTTGCAGAGCGAAATCCAAACTTTAACTATTTGGGTGTTGATATAAAAGGTTCGAGATTGCACAATGGAGCAAAAGAGGCATTGGAGAAAGGTTTGAAAAATGTTGGATTTTTGCGTACCAATATCGAAATAATCGATCAGTTTTTTGGCCCTGAAGAAATTGCAGAAATCTGGCTTACTTTTCCAGACCCGCAGATGAAAAAAACCAGAAAACGATTAACCTCAACAATGTTTTTGAAAAAGTACAAACCCTTCCTTAAAAAAGAGGGAATTGTACATTTAAAAACCGATAGTAATTTTCAATACACCTACACGCACGCAATGGTGCATTTAAACAAATTTGAAGTACTTGCCGAAACCGATAATTTGTATGAATCGGAAATACTAAGCGAAACCTTACAAATAAAAACTTTCTACGAAAAGCAGTGGCTAAGTCGTGGCATTACAATAAAATATATTGCATTTAAACCAACAGACATAGAGTTTGCTGAACCCGAAATTGATATTGAAAAAGACGAGTACCGCAGTTTTGGAAGGAGTGCGCAGGATATTCATTGAGGAAAGTTGTCAGTAATGAGTAAAAAAAGCTCTGAAAGAGCGACAGCTAAAAGCACAGGGCAACGCCCTGTGGAAAATAAACACCCCGGCATTTTTGCCCCACTTTCTGTCGTTGAAAAAATTAAATTGTTTCATGGGGCAATTCTCGAAAAAGAGGACTTTAAAAGGAATAATGAATAAGAAATAAAAAAACGGGGCATCAAACCTTTGTACCTTACTTCTTATTTTACAACTCACATCTAAAAATCTATTTGTCTAAAAAATGAGCGACTTTTTCAGCAAAGTTTTCGAAGTAGTTAAACTAATTCCGCCGGGACGAGTAACTTCTTACGGTGCAATTGCAAACTACCTTGGAACCACTGGTTCAGCCAGAATGGTGGGCTGGGCAATGAATGCATCGCACTCTCACCACGAGTTTGTTCCGGCCCACCGCGTTGTAAATCGCAACGGACTACTCACCGGCAAACACCATTTCGACAATCCCAATGCAATGAATGAATTGCTCGAAAACGAAGGCTTAGTTTTGGAAGGCGACCAAATTGTAAACTTCCAAGAGCGATTTTGGGATCCGATGAAGGAATTAAACTTCTGATTTATCCAATCTTCCGAAAAGCTTGTTATCGTCATGCATATCTCATGAGTGCGTCATGATGTCCGCCGGTTGACTGATCAGCGTCTTTCTATACAACGTAAGATTCCGATCCGTCGGCTGACCGGACGGAATAACGAAGGGATAAATAACGATTGACTCGATACCAAAAATATCCTCAGCAAAATAACCATGCAATAAAATCAAGAATCACGAATTCAACCTACTTTACAAATTGTAGTTTAGCACGAGTAAAAAACATATTATATGAAAAATTTAATTCCAGTATTATTTCTATTTCTGTCATTTACCTTAATGGCGCAAAAACACATAGACAAACCTTATATTCAAGATTATGCAGACAAATTTATTCCGGTTGAGAAGTTAAAAGGAACAAATTTATTGCAAGTTAGAAGTAACCGAAATAAAGAGATTCAACTTCTTTCTCCTGAAGGAATTTTGCATACCGGTGGAAACACGATTGCTAAAAACACTTATTATCGTCCGTTCGAAAACATGAATATTGTTGGTTTAGACAGCTACAAAGATCAAATTGTTTATTTATCCAACTCAGCGGTTTTAAGTAATGCATTTGCAGGGAAATTTTACATAGAACACGGCGTAAAAAATCCTGCAACGTTTAAGATAAGTCATAATTTCACCACGCTTATCGCGGGAAAAGGTGAATTAGCGCTTTTCGAAAATGGGAAAAAAGTTTGGCAAGAGGATGTAAAAGATTTTGATCCTATAAAAATAGTTAACGACAAAAATGCCGCACGCTTCTTAATTCTAACCAATAGCGGCGTTTATCAATTGCTTAAAAACAGCAATAAATTGTCTAACGTTTTTAAGGGTGAAAACATAACTGCCATGGCTTTGTATAAAAATAAAATTGTTTTGGGCACGAATGACGGGATAATTAATGTTGATGCTGTCTCATTTAAAGCCTCCGAAATAAACAGAAGCCTTCCTTGCAACGAAATCACTGTTCTGAAAAACATAAAAGGAGATCTTTGGTTTGGTTCAAAAAACGGGGCATTTAAACTAAGGGAAGATGGCAAATACGATTATTACGCATCTAAAAGATGGTTGCCCGACAACGAAGTTGTAGATATTGCAGAGGGGCAGGAAAACAGCGTATTAGTTTTAACAAGCACAGGGTTAAGCCAAATTAATTTTGCTGAAACGACCCTGGCAGAAAAAGCAGAATACTTTCAGGAAATTCAAAGATTACGGCATATAAGATATGGTTTTACCGGAAATATTTCATTAAGCACCCCAGGCGATCTCACATCAGGAATTATGCACGACACAGACAACGACGGCTTGTGGACTTCAATGTATCTGGCGGCAGAATTGTTTCGTTATGCAGTTACAAAAGAGGAAGATGCGAAAATAAATGCTTACGAGGCTTTTGAGGCCATGGAAAGACTTACCGATATTTCGGGAGTTAGCGGTTTTCCGGCAAGAGCTTTTGAAAGAGAAGGTGTTGAACTGGACGAAGGATCAAACGGTTTTTCTCCGGAACAAATGATAGCCTGGGAAAAAGAAAACGGTAAATCGTGGCTGTTGGATGAAACCGGACGATGGAAATGGAAAGTATCTACAAGTAGCGACGAAACTTGCGGACACTTTTTTGTGTATGCCCTTTTTGCTGAATTAGCACCAGACAAAGAATGGAGAGAACGTGCCATCCGTCAAATAGTATTGCAGATGAACCACATTATCGATAACAACTGGCGACTGGTAACCTGGAACGGCAAACCCACCCGATGGGGAAACTGGACTCCCGAGTATGTAAATGGTTTCCCAATTAACGTTGGCGACAGACGATTAAATTCCACACTGGTTTTGGCGTTTCTTCAAACTGCGTATCACTTTACAGGAGACGAAAAATACAAAGAGAAGGCATACGAATTAATCGACAAACATGGTTACGACGAGAATGCCAATCGTCCGGCAACCGTAATTGGATACGAGGAGGGTGAAAATTTAAGTAATACCTGGAATCATTCCGATGACCAGATGTATTTCCTAACCATTCCGGCCTTTGTAAATTATTCTTTTACTGAAGAACAAAAACAAAAACATTTCGAAGCTTCAAAAAGTCACTGGCAAGTTGAACGTTCTGAAAAAAATCCGGTATGGAATTTCCTTTATGGTTTAACCGGAGGAACCGATTACGATTTAAAAGAGTCGGTTTGGTGGTTGCAAGAGTTCCCGCTTGATTTGGTTACCTGGACAATCGACAATTCAAAGAGAAACGATCTTGAAAAACTGGAACCCAACTTCAGAAGACAAACTTATACAGAAGTACTTCCACCCGACGAACAACCCGTTCATTTTCATAACGGAACATACCGTAATAATTCAAACGGTGCCGGAAGAAGCGAAGTAGCCCCGTACATTTGGTTGTTGCCTTACTGGACCGGAAGATACATTGACGCAATTAGCGCAGCGGAGTAAAAAATACATCCCGATAAATGATAAAGCCGGCAAAGGAAAATTGACTTTGCCGGCTTTTTATTTTTTATAGTGCTAGAGTTGTTCTTTCGAAGACGTCAGGTAATCCTTCGAAGTAGGGAGCAGCTTCTTCTATGTTGTCGATTATTGTTCTAAGAGGAGAGTTGTTCTTTCTAAGACGACCGGTAAGCTTTCGAAGTAGGGAGCAGCCTCTTCTATGTTGTCGATTATCGTTCTAAAAGGAGAGTTGTTCTTTCGAACTCCCGGGCAAGCAAATCTCCAACGAAGAATAAAAACAGAATGTAAAAAATAAATCCAATCCCCAGCTCGCGCCGATATATTATCGGTGCGCAACTCAATAGAGTTGAAGATGTTTCAGCTTAAAATATTTTTTCAGCCTATCGCTGAGGTACGAATTGCAAATTCGCACCAGCTGAGGAAAGCAAATTCCACTTGTGAAATCCCTTACCGCAGAACTGCAGGGAGGGTGTTTATCAGATAGATGATATTTCCAATTTTATAAACTCCTACCCTGTTGCAAGTAATAAAGTACAATGTAGCGTAGCTGCCAAATTTGCTCCCTTTGCCAAAGTGTACAGTGGAAGAAATGAAACGGCTCGACCGGAATATTTCTGAAACGGCGGGTATCAATATCGCTCTCCCAATAAAAGCTTATGTTGAAATAATTGCTAAATTGGGCATTGTTTAAAAACAAACCAAAAACATGAACCTCTTTCAAAAATAAATAAAGAAAAAATACTTAGGTGAACTAAAAAACCCAGTAGACCAAATGGCCTGTGATATTGACCTGATGGTTTATGAGTTGTGTAATGATTATAATGAACCGTTGTTGAAGGTGGAGAAGAAGACCGGAATAAATAAATACATTAACCCAAATATTTATTGCTATGGCAAAACAAAACGACATATTTAAAAAAGGTTTTGATGAAGGCACTCAAATAAAACTGCACATATTACAGAAATATTTACAAGAGTGGTTGCCTGTTTTTCTTAAAAAGAAAAAGAAATTCTGGAAAGATATTTCGCTTTACGATTTGTTTGCGGGGGAAGGGAAAGACGCCGAAGGTGTTAATGGTAGCCCCTTAATTATGATGGAGGAACTAATGCCATATTGTAAAACCATTTCGAATGAAAAACTAAGATTAAATGTACTGTTTAATGAATTTGATAAAAAACGTTATGATCTGCTTAAGCAAAATATTGAGGAGAAGCGTTTAGCGTGTAGTAATTCAGAATTATGTCCTACTCCAAAAGGTTGTATTTTGAATATGGTAGTAGAAAATCAGAAGTTTAAGAGGTTGTTTTCCGAATGGTTCCCAAAAATGAAGCAAACAGATCAACTACCACGCTTTATGTTTCTTGACCAGTTTGGGATTAAACAAATTACTGAAGATATTTTTAGGCAATTGGTGAGTTTAAAGAGAACCGATTTCATATTCTTTATTTCATCTTCGTTTGCCAACCGATTTGCCGAGCAACCCGAGTTTAAAGCTTATTTGAATTTATCACGTCAATCGTTTGATCCGGCAAAACCTCACCACTGCCACCGTGTTGTTTTTAATTATTACAAGCAATTAATTCCTCAAGGAACAGAATATTACCTTGCTCCTTTTTCAATAAGGAAGGGAACCAATATTTATGGCTTAATTTTCGGAACACATAATCCACTAGGCATTGAAAAGTTTTTAAATATTTGCTGGAACATAAATCATAACACAGGTGATGCAAATTATGATATTGATAATGAAAAAATAAATCCGAATGAACCTGCTTTATTTCCCGGTTACGATATTTCTAATAAATTGCAGGTATTTAAAAACGAACTTAAAGAAAAGATTATCAACGACGAAATTACAACTAATACTCAGGCTTATAGATTCACGTATGATATGGGATGTTTGCCAAAACATGCAAATGAAGTGTTTAGAGAATTAAGAAACCACAAAACAATATCCAGAGATTTTCGTACTTGTACTAGTAATGTGCATACCTTAACAGAAGAAAAACTAAAATAGCTATGGCATCAAAAATAGAATGGACAGAAGCAACCTGGAATCCAACATCGGGTTGTACAAAAATATCGTCAGGTTGTAAACATTGTTATGCAGAATCGATGGCACGTAGACTAAAAGCTATTGGAACGGTTGGCTATGAAAATGGATTTCGTTTTAGTATGGTTCCATCGCGTTTACATGAACCACTAAAAAAGAAAAAGCCTACGGTATATTTTGTAAACTCAATGAGTGATATTTTCCACGAAAAAATGCCTCTTGATTATTTAGACAAGATTTTTTCAGTTATTGAACAAACACCTCAACACACTTATCAACTACTCACAAAAAGGGCAGATAATATGTTCGACTTTCTCTCGAAAAGAGAGATTCCTAAAAATGTATGGTTAGGCGTAACTGTTGAGAATAGATATGATGGTTTACCCAGAATTGAAAAACTAAGGACGTTAAATGCAACTGTGCTGTTTTTATCCGTAGAACCACTTCTTGAAGATTTAGGAAGAATCGACTTAACAAATATTGATTGGGTAATTGTTGGAGGCGAAAGCGGTAATCAGGCTCGTCCGATGGATAAGAGCTGGGTAGAAAATATAAAAACTCAATGTGATAATAAAGATGTGGCTTTCTTTTTCAAACAATGGGGCACATGGGGCGCAGATAAAGTAAAGCGCAATAAAAAAGTGAATGGCAAGGAATTAAACGGTAAGATTTGGCAAGATTATCCTGAAGTAATTGAGAAACAATTTGAGTTAGTTTAAGCAAATCCGTTCAGAGACTTTACTTTCCGCTTGCGCGGATTTCCATATCCATGCTTCATACAATGGATGAAAATACAGGCAACAAACAAGCCCTGCCAACAGGAATAGTTAAAATAAGCCTAAGTTAAAATGCACCCACAAAAAAAAAATCCCCACCTACCTCATTCGCACCAATTTATAAACTGTATGCAATTCGATAGATTTGAAAAATATTGCAGAAAGAACAATATTATAGTAATTTAAGCCATTGGCTGAGGTATGAACTGCAACCCTCCGCCAGCATGGATATTCGAATCCGTACTTTAGCAAATGTTAACAAACAACAACCCTATGAAACGCAGAAAAAAGAAAAACACATCGCAACAACAAAAGCAAGATTTACGGCATCAGCGTAACGAGTTTTTTAGAAAGATTAAACAGGTAGCCTCTTGTTTTGGCGATGCCTCGGCTATCGATTTATTGGGAGAACGGGAACACGCCTTAATGTTTGATTGTCGTATGCGCCCTCATCGGTTTATCAATCCTGAAGATGGCCGACCAAAAACAAGCGCACATAACCTGCGTGTGTTAAACAGGCATTTAAATCATTTTATGCACCATTCGGTTGTAAATATAAATCACACCAGTACCAAACTTAGCTATTACGATTTTACGGTTTATGGCTTAACGCTTTATATTTTTTGGATTGATGTACATGAAAACTCTCCTAAAATTGCAGATGTCTTTCATCCTTGTTTTCCGGTGTTTAATAACAATTTTGATGCTACTTGGGCAGGAATTGAAGAAGGAATTGCAAAATGCCAGGAAATGATTGGGTGGTTGTTTTCCGATTTCAAGGGGAGTGTAGTACGGTTTGACCAGGAAAAAACAGAACAAACAACAGGGGTCTTCAATAGTCGGGCATTTTTTAATAATTGGATTATCGAACTTAAAATGGGCGAAAACGAATTATTGGAAATTGATGGTAACAAGCGAACCATTTATAAGGTGTTATTTAATAACAGGAAAGAAATTATTCCTTTTACCATTACTCCTAATCAGCTTGGGATAAAAGGAGTTATGCAAGCATTTCCGCTACAGGTTTTTATTCAACAGCATGCCATAATCCGTATAAAAGAGCGTTTAAGTGAGCAATTTGTGCATATGTGCTATTTACTTGTATTTCATGCATTAACATTGGAGGCAATACCTTTAAAGGGTAACCGCAGTTTTCTTTTTCCACTTACCTATAATAATGCAAAGCTGGGGTATTTAAAAGGAGATATTTTGGGCGATAAACTGCTAATTCGCACCTTTCTGTTTGTAACCAATAACGGAACACCGGAGGGGCAAAAGCTGTACGATTTAATAGGAGTTGAAAAGGCCGATAAAAAGTACTTGAACATCGACAAACTCAGCACATTTATAAATTCGGATATTAAAAAAGACAAAAAGTTAAATGAACTGTTTTGCAAAGCGGGGTGTGGCGATTTATTCCAATTGGATAAAATTTTGTTAGACGATCCTGAATCAAAAGAAATCGCCTGTGCCACATTTTTAAACCAATACTTGGGGCTTGTGTAGTGATTTTAAAAAACAATTATTGAATTACTAATTCTCATAATTTCACCTTCAATTCGCTCCTCAAAAACAATTCACACCCAAAAGTGTTTTATAATTTCAATTGTTACTTTTGCATGTTCAAATAAAAAATAATCAGAATTGAAAATCGAGATTCAAGACACAAGAATCAAGACATGAAAAGGTTCTGGTTCTAAAGTATAAAATCTAAAAAGAATGACTGATAGTCCAAGAAAATTAATTGTTCCCAAAAATATTACCGATGCATTGCGCACCGTAGTTTATCCGGGAAGCGAAGAAGATATTGTAAGCCTGGAAATGCCACAGGAAATTCGTATTGCAGGCCAAAGAGTAAGTTTCTCTTTGGTTTTTCAAAAAAGCGACGACCCAAATATTGAAGCGTTGGTACTTGCCAGCGAAGAAGCCATTAAAAAAGATGTTGGCGACAAAGTTGAAATTGAAGATAATATTGCAGTGAAATTTATTCACGACATGGAACGCCCTGTTCTGCCCAACGTTAAAAATATTATTGCGGTAGCATCCGGGAAAGGTGGTGTTGGAAAATCAACCACCGCAGTAAATCTTGCCGTGGCTCTGGCTAATTCGGGCAAAAAAGTAGGTTTGTTGGATGCCGATATTTTTGGCCCTTCTATTCCAAAAATGTTTGGTGCCGAAAGCGAACGTCCGGCAGGAGAAAAAATTGGCGATCGCGAAGTAATTAATCCTATCCAAAAATACGGAGTTAAATTTCTTTCGGTAGGCTTTTTTGTTGACCCCAACAGTGCAATTATCTGGCGCGGCCCCATGGCATCGAATGCATTAAAACAGCTAATATCAGAAGGAAACTGGGGAGAGCTCGATTATTTATTGCTCGATTTACCTCCCGGCACCAGCGACATTCATTTAACTTTAGTGCAAACTCTTCCGGTAACAGGTGCGGTAATTGTAACCACTCCGCAAGATGTGGCACTGGCCGATGTTATTCGGGGAACAAGCATGTTTCAGAGTAAATCTATAGATGTACCGATTTTAGGATTAATTGAAAACATGGCCTGGTTTACACCCGCAGAATTGCCTGAAAACAAATACTATATTTTCGGGAAAGATGGTGGTAAAAATTTAGCTGAGAAACTTGGATTGCCATTTTTAGGGCAGATTCCAATTGTTCAAAGTATCCGCGAGGGCGCAGATTCCGGAATACCAGCTTCCGCTGAAGAAGAATCGATTACCGGTTTAGCGTATGCAGAAATAGCAAGAAAAGTGGAACATCGGGTTCATTTACGAAACATCCAGCGGGCTCCCACTAAAAAGGTAAAAATTTCCAGAAAGTAAAGGGGAAGTCGGAAGACGGAAGGGGGAAGGGTGAAGGGGGAAGATAAAAATTACTTAAT
>JABMPI010000289.1 GCA_013203755.1 Bacteroidota bacterium | reverse complement strand
ATTTTGAAAATTTAAGTTATAGTCTATTTTTTTATGGATTTTTCTCCAATATGGGAAAAGAAGTGGCAGGAAACATTCTTCTTAGTAATCTTTTTGTTTCCTGTTTTTTATATTCAAACGAGTAAATAGAGAATTGTAAGTGGCGGTGAGGTATTCGAGGCAGTCCTTTTCTCGTTTCAACCATGTTTTTATATTGTTTTTGAACTAGGCTTTTTGAAGTGTTATTCTAATTAGCACGAATTTACCAATGGGATTATACTTAATCAAAATTCGTTAACCTGTCAATTTAATCAACTCTATAAAACCAATTGGAATTTTTTTTCTGGCTTATTTTACCTTCACTATTTCTTTCAAACTACATAAGTTAGGTAAGTTTTTTCTCCCTCTTGCAAAAATAATGAAATTTTCTTTAACTATTAAATATATGGTATACAGAGTATTGTAGGTTTGTTTGAAAATTAATTTCAAAAATATTACTACAATGTATTGCATAATACTATTTTTTATATGTATATTTGTATAACAAATAACAATACAAAAAAAGGTAGTGGTTTAAAAAAAGTTCTATATGAAGTGTAACTAATTAAAAAAGGAAGCGTCATACTAGTGAAAAAAACAATAAAACGGTTTAAGAAAACAAAAACAAAAGCAGGAGGATTAGCGATGAAAACAAAAGACAATGTTCAGAAAGCAATTTTAAAATCAATGGCAGTTGTATTTAGTATTATTTTAATAAACATGACTGTAAATGCTCAGGATTTTTGGAAATCAATTCTCGAAAATGCAAGTTTCAACGAAATTGCATTGGCAATGACAGAAAGCAATGTAGAAGCCAGCTCAGCATCAACCGATGCAAATGCATTTGCCGCTTATTTAGAAGTAGAAACAGAAGAAGCATTAGAATTGGAAGATTGGATGGTGACTGAAAGCAATTTTGCAACATTTATTTCTATTGAGGAAGAATCTGAAAATAGAATGGAACTTGAAGATTGGATGACTAATGAGTCCTTTTTTAATACTAATTCTATGTACTTGGAAGTAGAAGCCGAAGAAGCTTTGGAGTTGGAAAATTGGATGATGGAAGACAGTAACTTTGGGAACTCAGCTTTTCAAATTATTGAAGAAACTGAAACTGAATTGGAGCTGGAAGATTGGATGCTAAACAATGATTTATTTAATACTAATGAATGTTTGGAACAATCCTTAGAGTTGGAAGAGTGGATGACTTCTGCCGAAATCTGGATCGATTAATATCAGGCTTTCGGGGGAAGCAGAAGAGAATATTATTTATTAATTTTTAAAATTAGTCAAAATGAAAATAGCAAATGCAAAAGCACAGATGAGGAAAGGAGTTTTGGAATACTGCATTCTTCTTGTTCTGGATGGTGAGCCACTTTATGCAACTAATATTATTCAAGGTTTAAAAGAAGCTAAAATGATTGTGGTTGAAGGAACACTTTATCCCTTACTAACAAGATTAAAAAATGCAGGCTTGCTTGCTTACCGCTGGGAAGAATCTACCCAGGGACCACCACGTAAATATTATGAACTTACAGAAGATGGTAGAAAATTTTTGGGCGAATTGGAAGATTCCTGGGGGGAGTTGGTTGATTCGGTTAGAAAAGTTAAAAGGAACAGGGCTTAACAAAAACACACATTTGAAACTTTAAATAACAATCAAAATGAAAAAGACATTCACTATAAACATTAGCGGTTCCGTATTTCACATTGAAGAAGATGCATACGATGTACTTCAGAAATACATGGTTAACCTTAAAGACCATTTTGGCAGCAGTGATGAGGGAAAAGAAATTATAGCGGACATTGAAGCCAGGATTGCAGAGATATTTACAGAAAAATCGACAGGAGAGAAAAGTGTAGTAACGCTGGAGTGCGTAAACGAAGTCTCAGAAACAATGGGTACACCAGATAATTTTACTGAAGAGGAAAGTGAAGAGGAACCATTGGCGGGACAGTCGAAACGTAAAAAGAGGCTTTATCGTGATCCTGAGCAAAGCGTTTTTGGTGGCGTTTGCGGTGGTCTGTCGGCGTACTTTAACATGGATCTTGCTATTGTACGGATTATTTTTGTCGTACTAATTTTAGTCACTTCCGGAGCAGGATTTCTGGTTTATCTTATTCTTTGGTTAGCTGTTCCGAAAGCTGTAAATACAGCTCAACGCCTTGAAATGAAGGGACAGGATGTGACTGTAAAAAACATTGAAAAATTTATTAAAGATGAAGTAAATTCGGTTAAAGAGAGTTATAAAAAGTTCAGGAAATCTGGGGTATTTTCAAAAAAGGCAAGAAATTAGAATTGCTTAATTGTAAATAAAACTCAATAGTACTTTCTGTATCTAATTTATATTTCATATGAAGAACTTGTAATACAACTTTTACAGAAGTTTATTGAATTTGTATTTTTAGTTTATTTTTACATAAGTAGTAGCAGGTTGGCACACAATTTTGAAGGATAATCTAATTAAAGTTTTAGGAATTGTTTTTATATATTCGAACAATATTTTGATTAAATGAATATTCAATGAAACGTAGATCTTTTTTTAAAACACTCGGAATCGCAACATTATTCTCTGGTTTATCTGTAAATAATGTATTCTCAAAAGAAAAAAATATGTATAATTGTTCTTTAAAAAAGGGATAAATCCAACACATGGTAATTTTTAATTTACCCTACCCAAAAGAATCATCCAAAGCGATTAAATTTATTCAGGATGGAACTCGTATTTTAACTGAAATTCCTGTTGTTCAGAATTTCCAGGCGTTTAATCAGGTAAGTATAAAGAATAAATTTCAATATGGATTTTCTATGGTATTTGCCAATCCGGAAGATTATAAAACTTATAATAACCATCCAGATCATGTTGCATTTGTTCAGGATCGCTGGATGAAGGAGGTAACAGACTTTCTTGAGATCGACTTTGAAAAATAAACCACTATGGACTGAAAAGTACCATAGTTTTATATGGATCAAATGAACTTTCTGGGGGGTAATCCGAAACTGCGTTTTAAATTGACATTTTTTTAACCTTATCCTAAAAAATAACCTTAGTAGCCCTAAATTATCTCCCATGAAGACGACCTTATTAACCTTTTATGTTATACTATTTGTTTTTCAACATAGAAGGTTAATAAGGTTTGGTGATACTTACAATCTAATTGGCTACTAAGGTTTAGATCCTAAAGATAAGGTTTTTATGAATCTGAAACCACAACTCTTTTACTCTTCCCCCAGAAATTTCACTTGCACCCATTTTTCTTTCTATTAATGCTTGATGTATTAGTATTGCGTTTAGAAAAGAAGAAAGGGCGACTGGAACGCCGCCCATAGATAATTCTGTAATAGATAAAAAATAAAGGTTTGTACCCCAAAGATAAAAGATGTTTTTGAAAATACAAAATAGTTAAGCTTTTTTTACTGTACATAAAAAATTGCTAATCGGGTTTATAATGAGCTGACTACCAGAGTTGATTCAAAATATACAATAAATAAGAGGTGTGAGATTCGATTGAGGAATGACAGATAAGTTTGAGATAAACTAATTATTTACATCAACTTTTAAATGCTTTGTTATTGACATTTATGTGCTTTTATTGTTGCAAAGATTTGGAAAATTTTAATAATGGAGTCTTTCTTTTCTATCATAAGAATAGTTTCGTTTATTGGGTTGGTATATCATCCCAAATCTTCTCTCTCTAGCACCAGTACAACAATCTAGGTTGCAATTGTTTAGGTTTTATAACTAAATAAACTGTGTTTAAAGTTTGGAAATACAAAATCAGAAACTTACATTTGAATATACAAAACGAGTTCTTTGAAGAGAAAAAATATATTTTCCGCATTAATTATAGTTGGTAAACTCAACAGAACTTTTTAAACCGAGTAAGCTCTTTATGGTTGCTAAAACAGGCCTCGTAGTTCATCGAAAGATGAGTGAGTCGCAAGACCGTTGGAAGTTTGATCAGCCGGGCACTCAAATCCTGTATTATAGGGGTTTTACACAAACTGAATTGGTGCGGATTTTTTTTTATCTTTTAGTGAACCTTCTTACTGCTAAATTCAACAATAACAACACACTTACAAACAAAGAAATACGCGCGATAAAGTCGCCATATTTTACGTAGAAAGTAATTTTATCGTTGGCATTTATCGTTCCCTTAATGGCAGCGTCAACCCACCAGCCAGTAGGTTGAGATATATCGCCGCGTTGATTGATAAAACACGAAATTCCGGTATTAGCAGAGCGTGCAATACTTCGTCGGGTTTCAATGGCACGTAATCGGGCAAAGGACATGTGTTGTTTGTAACCGGGCGTATTTTTCCACCAACCATCGTTGGTGATAATAAAAATAAGTTCAGCTCCTTTTTGTACATATCCGGTAACATATTCACCAAAAATAGATTCGTAACAAATTACCGGTGCCACTTGCGTACCATCTTTCGAAATGAAATTGGAGGGCTCTTCTTGTCTTCCACAGCTTCCGGTTGTTCCTCCAATGTCAATTACAACATCACCAATAAATCCAAGATATTTCATAAATGGCATTTTTTCAACTCCCACCACAAGTTTTGACTTATGATAAATTTGATTTTCGCCATCTCTGCCGATAAAGAATGCGGCATTAAAAACATCGTAGAATAATTCGCCTTGTGTGCGTGCAGTTGCTGTAGCACTTTCTTTATCAGGATAAATTTTACTTGATGCAACTCCAAATATTAATTCAGCCTTTGGATATTTTTGAACAAAATTTGACATCTGTCTGTATTGGTGATTTTTCTCTAATTCATTTTCATTCCAATATCTTCTTTGTTCAAAAACAGTTTCCGGGGCAATAATAAAATCAGTTTCATCATCAGTAATTGCTGAAGCTAAATTTATTAGTTTATTCATTTTTTTATTGTCTGCAGCAATACTATATTCTTCAGAATAAGGATCGATATTAGGCTGAACCAGAACAATATTCTTAGGATTATCTTTTTCGACGTAAGAAAAATACATTGAAAACGAAATTGAAAGTGGCACTATTAATAAAATCGCAAATGCCGAAATTGGGTAAATTGCATTTTTAATAGGAAGTTTTATCTGAAAATTTAGGGCAATTTTAAATAGTAGAATATTCATTAGTAGCACCCAAAGCGTTCCACCAAATACTCCGGTAAATTCGTACCACTGCACCATTTTAATATTATTGGCAAAACCGTTGCCTAAATGCAACCATGGCCATTCTATGTCCCAATGGTAATGTATGTATTCTAACGAAATCCAAAAAACAATCAATGCAAAATATCCAAGATTGGTTCTAAAATTCCGGCGTGCAATATGCGCCAGCCACAACACTGTAGACATGGCAAACGAATTAACCATAAATGCCATTAAAGCTCCTGCCAACGTTGCATTTGCCACCCAAAAAGTTGTTGAAACATTCCAGATAAGAACAGCTAAAAATGCATGTCCCCAAAACGAAACACTTCTATACTCTTTTTTCTTCTCAACAAAAAAATGGTCGAGATAGAGTAGGGGTAAAAAGGCAAAAAACAGAGTCCACCCCGGAAAACCTAACCATGCTAAACTTAATAGAACGCCTGTAAAAATAGATAGTAATATTCGATGGATTCTTTTCATTTTAAGACTTTAGTATTATAAAAAAATGGGCATTAGAACTTGTTGAATTATAAGCTGTTCTGCAAAGAACCGTAAATAAAATCCAAGTTATTAACAATGAATAGCTGAAACTTCGTTTCATAAAGGAAGTGATATATAAAAACTTACAATTATTTTAGCAAAAACAATTATAAATAAACAATCAGAATTTGCGTTTAATATGTTCGATTCAAATTTACATATAAAAATAGTTACCCGATTTATTTTAACATTTTTTTTAGCAGTCTTAATATTTCCGCAAATAAGTAATGCTCAGAATAAGGAGGTAGTTGCAGAAAAGGGCGATGGGATTTATCGCTTGCTTACTCGGCATGGCATGTCTGTTTCTGAAAACATGGAGACTTTTGTAAAATTGAATATGGATAAACTGGGGAAGGAAAATTCGTTAATTGTTGGTAAAAAATACAAACTTCCATCGACTCCTGTTAAAACTGAAAAATTATCTCCAGCGAAAGCGACGGGTAAAACAGTTCGTTATGAAATTTTTGGCAAAGAATATGAAAACGTTGAAATTACAAGTAGCGAATTAAAAGGAGCTACTTACTACTTAATGGCCGGGCACGGTGGCCCCGATCCCGGGGCTGTGGGAAAATACAACGGGAAACAAGTTTGCGAAGATGAATATGCCTACGACATGACAATTCGGCTGGCTAGAAAACTTATTAAGGAAGGGGCAGCGGTGTACATGATTACCCGCGATAAAAATGATGGAATTAGAGATGAAAGTATTTTGAAAGTGGATCATGACGAAGTCTGTTATCCAAATCTCAAAATTCCATTAAACCAAACCAGGAGATTGAAACAACGTACTGATGCGGTAAATAAATTACACAGTAATAACAGAAAAGGTTTTAGTCGAATGATTGCCTTGCATGTTGATTCTCGTCCTGTGGGAGAAAATATTGATGTTTTCTTTTATCACGACAAAAGGAGTAATACAGGGGAAAAGGCTGCTAAAACACTTCAGAAAACTTTTCAGGATAAATACAATCAGCATCAACCCGGGCGTGGTTACAATGGTACAGTGTCGTCGAGGAGTTTATATGTTGTAAGAAATACGAATCCTGTTGCCGTTTATATTGAGTTGGGAAATATTAATCATAAACGCGATATTCAACGTTTTATTTTAAAAGATAACCGACAAGCGGTTGCAAACTGGCTTACGGAAGGAATGATTACTGATTTTAAGACGAATAAGTAGGGTTCTTTGTTGTTAGTAGATAGTAATTAGATTTTAAATTCAATTTTATAAAATTGAAAATTGGTTATAGAGTTCAGCCTTCATTTCTGAAAAATGCTTTTTCAAGTTTTTTAATTTCTCCCATTTAGGCATTTTTGCATTCATCCAGATTTGTGTTTAATTTATCTAATCCTTTTTTGCATTTCTTTGCTATTTTTACAAGATAAAACAATCAACTATGAAACGAATTGCTTATTTTTTCTTTTTAACTTTTGTAATTTTAAGTTCCTGCACACAAAAAGTGACTCCACCTGAAAAACCTAACATTCTCTTTATTTTTGCCGATGACCAAACTTATTTGGGTGTTCATGCTCTGGGAAATAAAGAAGTGATAACGCCAAATTTAGATAAGTTGGCAAGCTCGGGTGTTACGTTTACGCACACTTATAATATGGGTGGCTGGAACGGTGCCGTTTGTGTTGCCAGTCGTGCGATGATGAATACCGGACGGTTTATTTGGCGGGCAAATAAATCGGAAAAGAATTATCCGGCTATGAAAGAGAAGGGGCAATTTTGGAGTCTGATGATGGAGAATGCCGGCTACGATACATACATGACCGGGAAATGGCATGTAAAGCAAGATGCAAACTCCATCTTTCAAACGGCTTCGGATATACGTCCGGGAATGCCAAAATCGGTACCAGAAGCATACAACAGGCCACATTCGCCGGGAGATACAACCTGGTTGCCCTGGCATAAAAAATATGGTGGTTTTTGGCAAGGAGGAAAACATTGGAGCGAAGTGGTTGCCGACAATGCCATTGAATACCTCGACTCTGCCAAAGTTAGTAAGAATCCATTTTTTATGTACCTCGCTTTTAATGCTCCACACGACCCTCGTCAGTCGCCAAAAAAATATGTAGACATGTACCCCTTGGAAAATGTATCTGTTCCTAAATCGTATTTAGAGATGTATCCTTATAAAGACAGTATTGGTTGCGGACCGGGTTTGCGCGACGAAAAACTGGCGCCGTTTCCACGTACCGAATATTCCATTAAAGTTCATCGTCAGGAATATTATGCGATAATTACACACATGGATGAGCAAATTGGACGGATTATCTCGCATCTTAAAGAGACAGGGCAAGATAAAAACACGTATATAATTTTTAGTGCCGACCATGGTCTGTCGGTTGGAAATCATGGGCTGGTTGGAAAACAAAATATGTACGACCACAGCATGCGTGTGCCGCTTATTGTTGTTGGTCCCAATATCCCTGAAAACGAAAAACGCGACATGCAGGTTTATTTGCAAGACGTTATGGCGACTTCGTTGGATTTAGCCGGAATAGAAAAACCTGAATATGTTGAATTCAACAGTTTAATGCCAATGGTAAATAATGAGGTTGATGAAAGTCAATACTCAGAAATATATGGTGCGTATATTAATTTTCAGCGAATGGTGCGTACCGATAAATTTAAAATGATTATTTATCCGAAAGCTAAAAAAATCAGGATCTTTGATATGGTAAACGACCCGGAAGAGATGAATGATTTGGCTGACAATGCAGAATACGCAAAAGTTAAAACAGAATTGATTACAAAGTTTAAAAGACAACAGCAAATTATGGACGACCCCTTGGATTTGCATCCGATTTTTCCGGAGTTATTTTAGATTGAATTAAACAATAGAAAGATATTTAAGGGTAGTCAATTGGCTGTCCTTTTTTATGGAACAGTTATTCTCATACATTGTTATTGTATAGTATGAAAAAGGAAAAGCCAATACTACTTTTCGATGGTGTTTGCAATTTGTGCAACGGAGCAGTTAATTTTGTGATGAAACTAGATGACAAAAAACAGTTTTATTTTGTGACTTTGCAATCAGAAAGAGGAAAAGAATTAGTAGCAATAAATAATATTTCTTTAGAAACAGATTCAGTTATTTTAATTTTAGAGAATCAGGTTTATTTAGAATCGGAGGCGGTTATTCAAATTGCCGGTTTGTTGCCTTTCCCCTGGAATTTGTTTTCTGTTTTTCAGATTATTCCGGTTAAAATAAGAAATAGTATTTATTCGTGGATCGCAAAAAATCGCTACCGGTGGTTTGGGAAACGGAACTCTTGCAGGGTCTTATAAATGTAAAAATGCCATCTGTATTCCAATGGAATAAGCAGATGGCATTTTTTGTATATATTTTTTGAATAGTTATTAGAGGTCTAATTTTCCTTCTTCATAATTTTTGTAAAGATTTGAAAGAATCCCCAACCACTGACTTATTTGTTTAATGGCATTAACTGTTGCTTCCGAAATTTCGGCTTTTTTCATTCGCAGTAAAAGGAAACCGTAAACCGTGTCGAGTCCCAATTGAATGTCGTTTTTCGCAGTGCTGTTTTTTTGTTTCAATTCGGTAATTAAACCAGAAACAGCATTGAACGTTTGTACATACACTTTCTCGGTTCCGGTATTCATTAATTGTATATGCAACCCATTAATGTCGCCGATAAGGTTGGTAAGAAATTGCAAATGTCCTTTTTCCTGAATTCCCTCTTTCTCCATCATTATTGCCAAATTGTTGTACCAATCTGTAATTTCAGCAGATGTTTTTTCATCAGCCTGATAACTCGTAACTAACTTTTCCTGAATCAAGTTAATGTCCGATTGAAATGCACGAATTAAATCTTCAACCTGATACAAATACAAAATGTATTCGGCTATGTTTTCTTTTCTTTTTTCTTTTGCAACTAACATGATAGAAACTATAAAATTGTTAAACTGAGTTATTTAAAATTGATTAAGCATCAAGAAAATCGTCCAATTCCCGACGGTCTTTTTTTGTAGGTCGCCCGGTTCCTCGATCGCGCGAAATCCAGCGCATATTCTTCTGCATTTCTAAAAGTTCAAGCTCTTCCACAGGAGTAACATCTTCAACAAAACCTAAAATCAATTTTGCAGACATTCGTTTTCCGGTTAATGCCAAAACTTTTAAACTTTTTGTAATAGGAGGTTTACGTACTTTAACGATTTCTCCCACCTGTATCATTTTCGATGGTTTTAATGTTGAGTCACCAATTGAAATATGGCCTTTTTTACAAGCTTCGGTTGCCATACTTCGTGTTTTGAAAATACGAATAGCCCACAACCATTTGTCAATTCGTACACCTTCAGCCATTTTATTTTCTTTTATTGAAAAAATTCATGGTACGTTCTGTTCCAATTGTACCAAAACTTTTAATAATTTCAATACAACTATCCAGCTTTTCGGGCATCTCTTTTATTTCACTTTTATCCCAATCGCTTAATACGTAATCGGCTTGAAAACCTTTATGGAAATCGTCGCCAACCCCAAAACGCAAGCGGGCATAATCGTTTCTTCCCAAAACATCATTAATGTTATCTAAACCATTGTGCCCACCAGCCCCACCTTTTGCCCTAACCCGAATGGTTCCAAAAGGTAATGCAATATCGTCGACTAAAACCAATAGATTTTTAATGTCTATTTTCTCTTTTTGCAACCAGTAATTTACTGCCCGCCCGCTAAGGTTCATATAAGTGGTGGGTTTTAAGAGAATAAATGTTCGGGCCTTGAATTTATACTCGGCAACAAAACCGTAACGGCCATCTTTAAAACTAATATTGGACGCCTCAGAGAGAGCGTCCAATATTTGAAAGCCAATATTATGGCGAGTATTTTTATATTCTGGTCCGATATTACCGAGACCGGCAATTAAGTACTTCATCTGTTTAAAATTATAGTATGTAAAGGTAACAGATGGAACTCGCTATGAATAGTCCAGCAATTATCTTAGCAGTTACTCAAAGCTCGTTTCACAGAAATATATTTTAAGATTTATTCTTTAGTTGCAGCTTCTTCTCCTTCTTCTCCTTCATCTTCTTCGGTATCTTCTCCTGCACCACCAGCAGATTTAGCAGCTCTTGTAATTGAAACAGCCACAACAACATTCGATTTGGTATCTAAAAGTTCAACATTTGCAATTTCTATTTCACTAACTTTAATACTATCTCCAATACCAAGATCGGTAACATCAACAGTAATTGAATCGGGTAAATCTTGTGCAAGAGCTTTTACTTTAAGTCTGCGCAAGTTAATACTTATTTTACCACCCATTTTAATACCTTTTGCAAGGCCGGAAACTGCAACAGGAACATCAATTTTAATTGGTTTTCCATCTTGAATTATCAAAAAATCAATATGAAGAATTTGCTCCTTTACTGCGTGCCATTGAATGTCTTGAATCATGGCTTTGTATATTGTGCCTTCAACGTCAATGTCAACTAAATATACATTTGGTGTATAAACCAATTGTCTTAATTCACTAAAAGGAACTGCAAAATGAACAGTTGCTTCACCACCATACAATACGGCAGGAACAATTTCTTGTAAACGAAGTTTTTTTGACTCTTTTTTGCCAATGGTCTCTCTTTTCTGACCTTTAATAACTACTGTTTTCATTTTTAAATTTTTACGTTAATAATTATGGTACTCAGCCCTTTCCGCCGTAAAGCGGAACAAACAGCATGCATAATCAATGCGTTTGCTTATGGAAAAAGCGGTGCAAAAATAGGAATTATTTATAATATAACGAACTAATTGACTGATTTTTATAGACTCTTTTTATTGCTTCACCCATTGCGTCGGCAACACTGATGTATTTAATTTTCGTGCTCTCTATATTGCGTTGAATAGAATCGGTGAAATATACCTCTTCCAGCTCCGATTTTTCGATGCGTTCGACTGCAGGTCCCGATAGAACTCCGTGTGCAGCAAATGCTCTAACGCTTCTGGCACCTGCTTTTTTCATTAAATTTGCGGCTTTTGTAATGTGCCAGTTGACCATTTGTATGCATCTGCACTTTTTATCCCTTTCATTGAAAAAATGGGACTCGAAAATATTACTATCGCATCACCCGATGTTGGTGGAACAAAACGCGCCAACACCTATGCAAAAATGCTAGAGGCTGAAATGGTAATTTGCCACAAAACAAGAGTAAAAGCCAATGAAGTTGGTAATATGACAGTTATTGGTGATGTTAAAGACAGAGATGTAATTATTGTTGACGACATGATTGATACTGCCGGTACCATTACAAAAGCCGCAAAT
>JABMPI010000288.1 GCA_013203755.1 Bacteroidota bacterium | reverse complement strand
ATGTGTGCGATAGCACTCTTTGCTTTGTGCGTTGGCTTTTTTCGCATGAAGCACAACGGTCGTGGCTATGCGTAGTGCGGGATTAAAATGCACTCCACTTTCAATTTGCTGTTATGGTTGTTAATATTCATTTACTTTTAAATTAGCTCTAAAACCCACATTACGTATAGCCGTTGTTGTGTTTTCGTACTTTTTTACGTTCTGCTTTCAGCGTTGGCAAAGACATACTCTTTTGCAATTTTTGGCTTGAGTTCGGCTGGTGCGAATTGCAAATGTGTATGGCTTTTAGCGTTGGCATTAGGCTATGAAAATATGATTTGTAAATAACGTATGAGGTGCACTCACAAGATTAATATCAAATTTCAAGGACGGTTCTACTCTCGAACTTGCATTATGAATTCTAAACGAGATTTGCCAACCTTCATTTAACGAAACCAATAATGTCGTTGTCGAATTATCTTGGTAAACGATTTCGATTAGTCTTGATGGTAATTTTAATTTAGGTATTCTAGCTTTTGGTTTAATACTTTCAAAAGGTAAATTCAATGTACCGCTTAAATTGTAGGCTTGAATTTCTACTTTTTTATTTCCCTTGATTACCTTGTAAAAATCTTCGTTTCCAATAAGATACTGTACGAGGTTCTCTGCAACAATACTTGAATTTTCTTTATCAAGTCTCAAAAGTTCTTTTCTGAAAGCGTCTAAAATTGGAATATAAACGACTTGATGCATATTTTCAATCGAAGTCCATTTTGTTGATTTTTCTGAAGCTTTAAGATTTGCCAACATATCAAAAATTGGCTTGATTTCATCAAAGTAATTTTGTGAGCAAGGAACTCCTAACCATTTCTCTCCAAAGTCAATGTTCAAGGATAATCTCGAATGCTTTACAGCTCGGTGGTTGTTTTTGGCTGAAATTCCAATTTCCCATTTTTGCAAAGAACGGATTATAAGAACATCACGTACATCTCCTGTTTGTCCTGCTTGGTCACTTACGATTTCAAGCACCAAAACATCTTCTTTACTGATGCCATTTGACAATCTTGGCTCAATGTCAATTAAGAAATTTATAGCTGCACTTGCTGTAATTCTGAAAGTATCTTGTTCATTCTCAACAAAACCATCAAAGCATCCTTTTGCGTTGTGATAAGGTTCGTTTTCTGTAATAGAAACGCTCGTAATCTTGTTTAGTCGTTCATAAAATTCTAAAAGCAAAGCATATTCAAACGCTTTTCCGTTTACTGTTTGAGTTGCCATACTTTATGATAATGTGTTTTCTAATTCCAATTGTTTCTTTTTGGTTTTGGTGGTTTGTTTTTCTGCATTCTCAATTTGAGTTTTTATGCTCAAAGCCATATGTTTTGCAAGATTAACAGGAACTGCATTTCCAATCATTTTGTAACCGGCTGATATGTGAGTGTAATGAAAAATAAAACTGTCAGGGAACGTTTGTATTCTCGCACATTCACGCACACTCAATCTTCTATACAAATCTTCCTTGCCCTTTACAAACTCACGAACATTCTGTTCAATAAATTTCATTTTAGGTGCTTGCGGATGGATAGGTGCGTGTCTTCCACCTGCTTGAATTGTAAATGATTGCTCGTCCCAAGTTCTTACACGGTTTCTCGACATAAACATTGAAGAAAATCCGCCAATCATATATTCGTGGTTTGGAATTTTACAGTTTTCTTTATTTGTTTTGTTTCCTTCTTTAGCTGGAATTACACTATTTTTTAAATCTGAAATTGCTTGGTCAAGCGTAATTTTTTCTTTTACGGATTTTGGAAATTGAAATTTAAAATTTAAGTCTTTACGAATACCAACAAAAAATACTCTTTTTCTATCCTGCGGAACATCAAAGTCAGAAGCATTAAGCATCTGGAATGACAATTCATAACCAACACCTGCATTCTGAAACATCTCCTTTATATTTTTTAACGCTTCACTATGTCTGCCCAATAGCATTCCGCTCACATTTTCAGCAAGAAAAAATTTTGGTTGTTTTGCTTCTAATATTCTTATAAAATCGAAAAAGAGTTGTCCTCTTTTGTCATTTATTCCACGCAGAGAACCTGCTTCGCTCCAACTTTGACAAGGTGGACCGCCAATTATTCCGTCACACTCTGGAACTTCGTCAGCAGGAATATCTACAATACTCCTTTTATCTAAAATTGTGTGAGGATGGTTTTTTTCGTAGGTTTCCCAAATTTCTTTGTCATACTCATTTGCCCAAATAACATCAAAACCTGCTTTTTGGAAACCTAAATCAAGTCCGCCTGCTCCTGCAAAAAATGATACTATTTTCATATTACTTTTTCTTTTAATGTTCTTCTATATTCTGCTTTTTCTTCTGCAACTTGTAAAAGCTGTTTGGTGCAGTTCGTTTCGTATATCTGTTTCCCGATTTGGTCGGTAACATATTCATTCCGCAATTCTGTGAGGTCGAGTTTGAAGATTTTCGCAAGTTTTGGCAATCGCTTTTCATCAAAGTCTCGTTTTCCGTTCTCAATTTTGCTCAAGTTTGCAGAGTCCAAATCCAATTTAGCAGCAAGTTGAGTTAGAGTCAGTTCGTTTTCATTTCTTAAAAGTCGGATGTATTCTCCAAATGTGGTTTTCATAAGACTTGTCATTTTTTGACAAATCTATAAAATTTATTTAGAATATTCAATTCAAGCGTTGGAAAATTTTAGCTTTTTTGGTTTTTTTAGCGTTGGATTTGTGGGTCGGCAAAAACCGAAAGTGCTAAAATGTGCGGCTGGTCAGTATGAAACACAACTTCTTTATAACGAATATCGAAAACTATACAAATCCCTCAAATCTTCGGGATAACGACTACGATTTTGTTAAATCTATGCGGTTTGAGATTTCGGTTCCGT
>JABMPI010000287.1 GCA_013203755.1 Bacteroidota bacterium | reverse complement strand
TGTATGCAGTTAGTATTAATCCAACAATTGGAAACAATATTTTCTCCAATTTTGAAACCGCACGCAGAGGTTTCATTCTCATGAGACGCTCTTTCTTACTTGTTAATAATTTAATTACCGGAGGTTGAATTACCGGAACTAAAGCCATGTACGAATACGCTGCAATTGCAATTGGTCCAATTAGATTTTTTACAGTTTCACCGTTTGCCATTACATTCAATCCGTTAGCTAATTTAGAAGATATGAAAATTGCAGTAGGACCATCGGCACCGCCAATAATGCCAATTGCACCTGCTTCCGGAGGTGAAAATCCTAAGTAAATAGCTCCCAGAAAAGTTAGAAAAATACCAATCTGTGCAGCTGCTCCCAACAACATTAATTTTGGATTCGAAATTAAGGAAGAGAAGTCGGTCATTGCACCCAACCCTAAGAAAATTAGCGGAGGATACCATCCTTGTACAACTCCCTGATAAAGAATATTCAGAACAGATCCAGGTTCGTAAACACCCAACTTCAGGTTAAAGTCAACGGCCTGAAACATTGGGATATTTCCAATTAAAATACCAAATCCAATTGGGATAAGTAATAAGGGTTCAAAGTCGTATTTAATGGCCAGGAAAATAAAAATAAACCCAACCAGCATCATAAGAATATGTCCCCAGGAAATATTGGCAAATCCCGAAAATTCATAAAAATTAAACAGACCGGAAGTGGCTCCACTGTAATTTTTATATACAAATCCGTCGCCTGCTAATTCTCCATTGCTATTAAGCGAAAGAATACGCGTTGGAAGTATTATTGTTTCCTCACTGGTATTGTATCCACCCTGACTGTTTGGATCGCTGTTTACCCTTAAGTGTGTAATTTTTGTAGGATTAAAATGGAGCGTTACATTTCCGTTTGAAACTTCGTATCGTCCTGTAAAACGTTGTTTTGCAGAGTCAAGTAAAAATGTATTGTTGTCTTCGAACCCAAAAGTTTTAAATCTTTTTTGGGTTCGTGGAGTATCTCCCGACTTTGCATCCTTTGCATTGTACGTGGGAATTGGAACATAACCGTCACTGCGGTTTACCCATTTACCACTTGTTATTTTCTCCGAAAGATTATCAGATCCTTCGGCCGCAAAAGTTGCGGGAGCAATAAAAAGTAGTAATAATAGGATTTGTAGTATTCGTTTCATTTCAATTTAATGTAAGGTTAACCGATTTCAATTAAAATATCTTCTTGCAATACACTGTCGCCCAAATTCACTTTAATGGCGGTTACTACGCCACCTTTTTCAGTCTGAATCTGGTTCTCCATCTTCATTGCTTCTAATATCATAATACTTTGACCTGCGGTTACTGTGTCGCCCACCGAAACATTTATTTTGAAAATTGTACCTGGCAGTGGTGCGGTTACTTTATAGCTTCCGGTAGATTCATTTTTCCTTATCTGACCTTCTCCAGGCTTTTTTTCAACCGGTTTCCGTATCAAATTTGGTGTTTTCGAAGTTTTTATTTCACTGCGAATTTCCACTTCATAGATGGTCCCATTTACATCTAGCTCAGCAATATTGTCTTCAATATCTTTTAAATGAACATCGTATTCGTTACCTCTGATTGTGAATTTATATTTTTTCATCGTTGTTATTTTGTGTTTTCAATTAATAAAAGTTGAAAGATTTTTTATTGTTTTGGCCAATTTTGATTTACACTATAAATTTTTGAACTCCATGGCGAGTAGGCTTTTTTTATCCTCTTAATTGTAACAATGTTACTCTCTTCGTCATGTAATTCGTTAAAATAGAGATGCAAAGCAAGACTAATTGCTGCTGTAGCATTTCCTTCAAGATATTCTTCGCCTGTACTCTCATCTTGTTTACTGCTTTTCTTGTTTCTCTTTTTCAACAGAATATTTATAAGTTTTGGGAGACGAAGGAAAACAAAAACCAATAGTGTTAATGAGGACAGAACAATTGAAAAACCTACAATAGCTACTGTTAATCCAAACTCAACAGAACTTGCTAATAGAATAAATAATGGATTCATGCGATTCTGTTTTACAAAGGTATGTTTGAATGTTTTTTCGGAGGATTCACTAATTTTTTAGTGGCTAAACTTTGCAATCCACGAATAATTCTAAACCTGGTATTACGAGGTTCAATAATATCGTCGATATAACCATAAGAAGCTGCCTGATATGGATTTGCAAATTTCTCGGTATATTCCGCTTCATGGTCAGCAATAAATTTAGCACGCTCTTCCGGATCTTCAATTTCGCGCAATTTTCTTCCGTGCAATACTTCAACAGCACCAGAAGCTCCCATAACAGCAATTTCAGCAGTTGGCCAGGCATAATTTAAATCGCCCCGTAACTGTTTACTCGACATTACATCGTGTGCTCCACCGTACGATTTACGCAAGGTAATTGTAATTTTAGGAACCGTTGCCTCGCCATAAGCAAACATTAATTTTGCTCCGTGGATAATAATTCCACCGTACTCCTGACGACTACCAGGTAAGAAACCGGGAACATCAACCAAAGTAACAACAGGAATATTAAAAGAGTCGCAGAAACGTACAAAACGAGCTGCTTTTATAGATGCTGGAATGTCTAAAACTCCTGCCAAATAATTGGGCTGATTGGCTACAATTCCAACCGGTTGCCCATTAAATTTAGCAAAGCCAACAACTATATTTTTAGCGTAGTTACGGTGTATTTCAAGGAATTCAGAATAATCAATAATGGTATGAATAACGTCTTTTACGTCGTAAGGTTGATTTGGATTTTCAGGAATAATCTCGTTCAAGAAATCGTCCATCCGGTCGAATGGATCGCTACATTCTGTAACAATTGGATCTTCCAAATTATTTTGCGGAAGGTAACTAATTAATTTTCGTAGAATTAGAAGTCCTTCTTTTTCATTTTCAACTAAAAACTGAGCTACACCCGATTTTGAAGCGTGGATTTTACCACCACCTAAATCTTCAACCGAAATGTCTTCACCAGTAACTGTTTTTACCACTTTGGGCCCGGTAACAAACATGTACGAGTTTTGCTCGGTCATCATAATAAAGTCGGTTAGGGCAGGAGAGTAGACAGCACCCCCTGCACACGGTCCAAAAATGGCCGACAATTGCGGAATTACTCCCGATGCCATAATGTTACGTTGGAAAATTTCGGCGTAACCGGCTAAAGAAGTTACTCCTTCCTGAATACGTGCGCCACCCGAGTCGTTAATTCCAATAATTGGAGCTCCGGTTTTCATTGCCATATCCATTACTTTGCAAATTTTTTGTGCAAATGTTTCGGAAAGCGATCCGCCAAATACAGTGAAATCTTGCGAGTAAACGTAAACCACACGCCCGTCGATTGTTCCGTGGCCGGTAACAACGCCATCGCCAAGAAATTTGGTTTTCTCTAAACTAAAGTTGGTGCAACGGTGGGAACAAACATGTCAAATTCTTCGAAACTTCCTTCGTCCAGCAGTAGTTCAATGCGTTCGCGAGCGGTAAATTTTCCTTTGCGGTGTTGCGACTCGATGCGTTTAATTCCGCCACCAAGTTTAGCTTCCGCCCTCAGATCAATTAGCTTTTTAATTTTGTCTTGGGTACTCATAATAATCGGTAATTATATCGGGTTGTTATTCTTTTCCACAAATTTCGGTTAGCACACCCATGGTTGACTTTGGATGAAGAAAACCAATGCTTAATCCTTCGGCTCCTTTTCGGGCTGTTTTGTCAATTAAACGAACTCCCTTTTCATCTAATTCCGAAAGCGATTCGTTTACATCTTTTACAGCAAAAGCAAGGTGATGAACGCCTTGTCCTTTTTTCTCCAAAAACTTACCAATTGGACCCTCTGGCGAGGTTGATTCCAACAATTCAATTTTGGTTTGTCCTACCATAAAAAAGGCAGTTTTTACTTTTTGGTCTGTTACTTCTTCTACAGCGTAACATTTCATGCCCAGTGTCTCTTCGTAATATGGGATTGCTTCCTCCAGGCTGTTAACAGCAATGCCAATGTGTTCAATATGTGTAATATTCATCTTATATAGAATTAATATAAAGTATTAAATTTCAATATTTTAATGAAAGTAAAGTTACTTATCTGAACATTTTATAAGTTCAAATCATAAAATCATTTCAATTTTGATTATGAATTTCAGATATAATTAATATTGGAAAATTAAGGAAAGGTTTTATCTGATATAAGTCACAAAAAAAGACAGAACTAAGTCTGCCTTTTTTTGAGTATATGTTTTATATTATGTAGTTTTATTCTTGATCCCAAACAAAGTGGTAGTGAGGGCCAAATCTTTCGAATGCAGCTTTATCTAACATCTCCTGATGTTCCGGATTCGAAATAGAGATAATCATTTTTGCTCTGTCTTGTAGGGTTTTTCCATAAAGGTTAACAGCACCAAATTCGGTAACCAACCAGTGTATGTTTGCTCTTGTACTAACAACTCCAGCTCCCGGAGTTAAAATTGGAGCAATTTTGCTTATTCCTTTATTTGTTGTTGTTGGCATTGCAATAATTGGTTTACCTCCTTTACTAAGCGACGCTCCCCTTAAAAAGTCGATCTGACCACCAACACCAGAGTAGTGAATTGTTCCGATAGAGTCTGCACAAACCTGACCGGTAATATCAATTTGTAGTGCAGAGTTAATTGCAGTTACTTTTGGGTTTTTAGCAATAACATTTACACGGTTAGTATATTTAACATCTTGCATGGCAATACCCGGGTTGTTGTCTATAAAATCGTATAATTTTTTAGAACCCATTAAGAATGTTGCAACCATTCTTCCTTTGTCAATAGATTTATTCTTTCCGTTAACAACTCCTTTTTCAACCAAAGGAAGAATTC
>JABMPI010000286.1 GCA_013203755.1 Bacteroidota bacterium | reverse complement strand
TACGGTGATCGCTTATAAACTGGTAGATTTCCCATCGCTCACGGAGAAGATGCTGATTGCCTTTTTTAATATGTCACGTTCCATTTTTGCATCTCTGGATATGCAACAAAAAGTTGGACTGTAAGTTCAGCGATGTAGCCAATTTTGATTGCTTTAAGATTTTGAATTATTCATCAATACAACTGTTAAAATATCTAAGTTAGGTTGGGTGTCTTTCATTTAAAAATAAACAAAACCATTTGTAAAAAACGACACCTCAAAAATCTGCCAAGAAATCTGCCAAGAAATAGTAAAATGGGTATAGAACATGATAAAAAACCAAAACCCCAAATGATTGAAAATAAGATATATATAGACCAATATAAAGGAGAATCTCAACACTGGCAGTCAAGAGGTCATCGGTTCGATTCCGATATTCTCCACCTGATTATCAAAGAGTTGCAAATTAAATTTTGTAGCTCTTTTTTTATTTGCATATAATTGTACTTTTCTGCACACTTGGCTGTATTTGCCTACCACCCCAAAAACAAAATTCCAGACCCACTAATTAGAATCAATATTCCGGCAAATAGGTGGAGGTACTTTTCATGTTTTTTGAATTTTATTAAGGACGTTCCTTTGTGTCCAATATAAACCGCTAACATCATGGTTGATACCGTAGCAATTCCAAAAATTAAAGCAACGGTAATCATGCCAAAAGTGCTGTTTTTATAAGCCGGAAAAATTAACATGGGAATAAGCACTTCGCATGGACCAAATACAAAAATAAGAAACAGAATCCAGGGAGTCAATTTCGTATTATCTACTTTTTGATCCTCGGTTGGAAGATGTTGCAAATCGCGTATTTTTTTTGGGACTAAAAAACGTGGAAGATGAAAGTGATGCGAACTTTTTATGTACTTATAAAGTCCGTAAATGGTGTATAAAATACCAAAAGCGAATAACATCCAACCAACTAACTCTCCCCTGAAAGTTTCGAAATATTCCAGCTTGTTTAAACTAATACCAAGTGCAATTCCAAACATTCCGATAAGGATGGAACTTCCAACATGTCCTACTCCTGAAATAAAAGTAATCCACATGGTTTTTGTACTCGACCAATGTCTGGCTTTGCTTAAAACGATAAAGGGTAAATAATGGTCGGGCCCCAGAATTGTATGAACAAATCCGAGTGACGCAGCCGACATAAAAAGTAAATACAATTCCTTCATAAAACTAAACTTATAGCTTATTAATTAATGAAGCCTGGCAAGCGGCTCCAAAACCATTGTCGATATTAACTACGCTAACACCGCTGGCACAACTGTTTAACATAGAGAGCAAAGCAGAGAGTCCTTGAAAATTGGCTCCGTAACCAATACTGGTTGGCACACCAATAACCGGTTTGTTTACCAATCCGCCAATAACGCTGGTTAACGCTCCTTCCATTCCAGCTACAACAATAATAACCCTTGCATTTCGGATTAGCTCCAATCGGTTAAACAACCGGTGAATTCCAGCCACTCCAACATCATAAACCGTTTCAACTTTATTGCCTAAAAACCGTGCCGTTACAGCAGCTTCCTCGGCAACTGGCATGTCTGACGTTCCAGCTACTACAATTGCGATGTAACCTTTTGCTTCAACCGTATTTGTCTTTTTAAATGAAATTGTTTTAGCAATCTCATTGTATTCTGCTTCCGGAATCACCGATTTCACAGCTTCAACCATTTCTGGAGTTACACGGGTTGCCAGCACATCAATTCCTTTTTGGTACATGCGTTCTGCAATCAATTTAACCTGCTCAACTGTTTTTCCCGATGCATAAATTACTTCGGGAAGTCCGGTGCGGCTTTGGCGGTCTGTATCAATGGTTGCAAAACCCATTTCTTCAATGCCACTTTTAGGAAATTGTCCCAGTGCTTCCGGCAAGTCTATCTCACCATTTTTATATTTTTCAAGAATATCTTTTGGACTCATTATTTTTCAGCTATTTTATTTACTGCCTTTTCAATTTCAGAAATACTTACTTTATGTTTCTCTGCTAACTTTTTACAATCTCCAAATTCAGGTTTCGAACGAACCAGTTTACCGTTGAAAAAACTGTTTTTAATTCGCACCGAACCAAAAACAGTTTCAACCGCTGATTCTTCACGGCGGAGCATGTTTTTTTTCACTCTGCATTCACGAATTCCAATTGAAGTGCTGTGTGTAAAAACTATCTCTTTCATTTTTTCTACCAGTTCCTCTTTACAAAGAATAGAAAGTGTAACTGCAGGTCGCGACTTTTTCATAACAATGGGAATCAACCAGGCATCGCTTGCCCCAGCGTTAAACAATTGTTCCAAAATAAAATCGTAATGTTCCGGGTTCATATCGTCGATGTTACTCTCTAAAACAAGTGCATTTGCCGTACTAACATCTTTTACTTGTTCAGTATCCTCACACAAATAAACACGCAAAACATTCGGAACTTCACTATCCCGATTACCAATTCCGTAAGCTGTTTTTATTATTGGAAAATCTATTTTATCGGTGAATTCATCAACCATCGCAACTAAAATTGCGGCACCGGTTGGAGTTGTCGCTTCGTGGTTTACCAATCCGGTTTTTACCGGAATATTAACTACTATTTCAGCTGTGGCAGGTGCCGGGACGGGCATAATTCCGTGAGCACATTTAACAGTTCCTCCTCCCAATTGAATGGAGGAAGATAATATTTTATCAACCTTTAAATAGTCCAGACAAATGGCAGCACCAACAATATCAGCAATAGAATCGAGTGCTCCTACTTCATGAAAATGAACTTTCTCTTTTGAGATATTGTGAACTTTTGCCTCAGCAACGGCAATTAAATCGAATATTTTTAATGAATTAATTTTTACTCTATCCGGCAACGAACTACCATTCACCAACTCTTCAATATGTCTTAAATGACGGTGTTTTTCATTGTCCTGATTCTCAACAATTACATCCGCTTTTGTACCTGTAATTCCACGTCGCTGATCTTGTTTTACTTCCAAATGAAACCCTTCGATATTCAACTTTTCAAGCTCTGCAATCAAATAGTTTTTATCAACTCCAAGATCTATCAGTGCTCCAAGGTTCATGTCGCCACTAATTCCTGCAAAACAATCGTAATATAATATTCTCATTCCTGATTCTTTTTATTGGGTAACATTTTTCAAAACCCGGTTTAATTTTCCTGAAACCAAACCTTCTTTGTCAATTTTTAATTCTGTAAAACCAATATTTTTGATTTTACTCAAAACTTCATCCTCCACCAGAAGTAGTTTTTCCAATTCTCCTTTTTGAACTTCAATTTGCCCGTATGTTCCATAATGGCGGACACGCACATCTTTAAAACCAAAGTCATTTAAAATATTCTCGGCATCTTCTACCTGTTGTAACTTTTCTCTTGTAATCTGATGATTATATGGAATGCGGGAGCTTAAACACGGACTAGCCGGTTTATCCCAGTTCGGAAGATCGAAGTGTTTGGCAATTTCCCGTAATTCTTGTTTTGTAAGGTTACAATCAACCATCGGAGACAAAACTTTATATTTTGCAGCTGCTTGCAATCCCGGTCTATAATCGCCTAAATCGTCATAATTTGTTCCACTCAAAACATCAAATTCCTCGTATTTATCTTTTATGGTTTGCAGGTCATGAAAAAGATGTTCCTTACAAAAATAGCATCGGTTCTCCGGGTTTTGATTGTAACGTTCGTCTGTTAATTCTAAAGTTTTTATAACCTCAAGGTTAATATCGAACGTTTTACAGAAATCTTGTGCCAACTCAAAATCTTTGCTTTTCAGGCTTTCTGAATTTGATATTACCCCAATGGCACTTTCTTTTCCCTGAAATTTTCTGGCTAAAAAGAGAACCAGCGTAGAATCAATTCCACCAGAAAAAGCTACAATCGAACCTTTTCTTTTGGAGAACCATTGTTCTAACTCTTGAATTTTATTTTGAAGATGTGGACTTAGATTATTCATAGTATTGAATTTTAACGGTAGCATTAATTTGAAAAACATAACACCCTTGCTTTAAATTTTTTTAATCCGCTCGGCTCATAGTTAGTTTCCCGTTTTGCATCCCTTTGATTGTTATTAATTTATCTGCCAATTCAGTCAGCCGGCTTGCAACTCCTTTTATGGCAATAATTTCCATGTGTTTCGCTTTGTCAAGTATAACACGTTGTGTGGATAAAATTTCCTGATGATAATTTACTTGAATATCGGAGATTTGATTTTGTATCTCCCTACGATTCGGGTCGTACAGCAAAGTTACCGATCCTGCTACATAGTTGTTACATTGCCACTTTTGTTCAGCAGTATTCTTATTAACCAGATGCCGAATCGCCTGCGAGCGGTTAGAAAAATTATTTGCTTTTACATATTCATCCAAAGCATCTAAAAGATCCTTCTCCAATGATACACCAATTCTTGAGACTGTCATGGTAACACTAATTTTAAAATAGTAACATTATTTGCGAATATACAAAAATAAGTATTTGCAACAATAGCATTAACTTGCTGAAATGGAAAAAAATTAAAGTTTTTTGTTTGAGTTCATAAAATTGGTTAGACATTCGCTATTTATAGTTTTATATCACAATTAAACCTTACCCTGTTAATGCCCATTAATCCCCCACAACATCAACAAAGAATGAAACAAAACAGAAAAAATCTCAATTAAATATTCATTTACGGCCTTTGGATTTCCAGGGAGAGCAAAAAGTAAGGTTTTGTCTTTTGTGCCGGCAAGCGAGCGACTTAAAACTGCGTTGGGATTTTTCATTCCGTATTTTACGCGCACCAGCTCCATAATTCCTGTAATTTGTTTGTCGAGTAGTGGGGCGATAGTTTCCGGGGCGATATCGCGTTCGCCAATTCCGGTGCTGCCTGTTGTAAAAACTATATCGTAGTTTTTGTTAAATGAATCGGTTATTACCTGAGTAAGCTGGTCTTTTTCATCGGGGATAATTACTGTTTCTATTTCAGCTTTCATGTTTTTGGCTTCGAACCATTCTCTGCTGAGTTTGTCGATTAACTTCCCACTTTTATCTTCATAAATTCCTGCCGAAGCACGGTCGCTGAGCACTACAATTTTCACTTTAAAAATCCTGGAAATGTATTGAAATTGAGTTCCCTCTTTTACAGTACCACCTTTTATTGTTCTGCAAAAAATTCCTTCGGCAGGCATAATACAATCTCCAATTTGCTGACCGATGGCACATTGCGAGTGGCACTTTTTACCAATTTGTGTTACTTCCAGTTCCACTTCATCGTTTACAAATCGGTCGAGGATTGATGTTTTTGCCAATTCAACCCCTCGTGTGGTTAGGTTTTCTGCGAATGTACCGGGAGGAAATTTTGTATTTGCTTTTAGTTCAGCACGGTCGATACTTTCCTTCGCCAGCAAACTTACCTGACGATGCCAAACTCCGGCATGAGCATCACCTGCAATTCCCTTTTCATTAATAGTAATCTGTTCTACGGGTGTTTTTACAATTCCCTTTTTTTCTGAAATATTTACGGAGAGTATTTCCAATTTTTGCATTACTTAAATTTTTTCTTTCGACACCAAATAAATTTTTTCCATCACCATTGTTTTGTCCACCGCTTTGCACATGTCGTAAATGGTAAGAAGTGCGATGTTTACCGCGGTTAAAGCTTCCATTTCAACACCCGTTTTACCCAAACATTTTACCAGGCTATTTACTCGAATACCATTTTCTTCGACTGTCCCTTGTACTTCAACTTTGGTTATTAACAAACCATGACAAAGTGGTATTAATCGACTGGTTTCTTTGGCTGCCTGAATTCCGGCAATTTCAGCAATGGTAATAACATCGCCCTTTTTTATCAGGTTTTCGTTGATAAGTTTTAGCGTTTCGGGCTGTAATTTTATAAACCCAGTAGCTTTGGCAATTCGGGTTTGGTCGGGTTTGTTAGCCACATCAACCATATTAGCTTTTCCCTCTTTGTTTATGTGCGACAATTCACTCATTATTTATCCTCCAATATTTGAAAATTCGTGTGATTCAGTTCCAATTCCCTTTTCAGGTTTTATTTCAATAGCTTTTAGAAAAGCTTTTTCGACTCCCAATTCGCGAATGTTAACACGGAGTTCAGAATGCAAACAGGGAACCAAATGTCCGTCGGCAGTCAATCGCAAGCGGTTACAAATAGAACAAATTCCGCCCGAACCTCCTTTTACCGGATAAAATTCTCCGGTTTTTAAATTCATCTGTCGGATAAAACGAAGCTTTAAATTTTTCTCCTCGCAAAATGCTTTTACTGCTCTTTCATCCTCTGCATTTTCTCCCGGAATACGGACAAAATTTATTTTTACGGGTTGCAATCCAGCTTCCAACACAGCATCAATTCCTTGCAAAACATCGTGCAAGTTTCCTAAACGAGTAATTTTTTTGAATTTCTCAGGTTTCAAAGTATCCAAACTAATATTCACTCTACTTAGCCCGGCAGCTTTTAATTCAGCTGCATATTTGGGTAGCAAAACTCCATTGGTTGTCATTCCAATATCTTCGATTCCTTCAATTTCAGAAATCATTCGAATCAGTTTTGCCAAATCTTTTCTAACCAGTGGCTCGCCTCCGGTAATCCGAATTTTGGTAATTCCCTGTTTTGCCCCAAAACGCACCACTTCAACAATTTCATCAAACGATAAAATGTCTTCGTGCTTTTTTAGCGGCACACCTTCCGCCGGCATGCAGTAAACACAGCGGAAATTACAGCGGTCGGTTACCGATATTCTCAGGTAATTTATATGTCGGTTATAGCGGTCGAACATAAACTAAATCTCCTTTATTTAAGTTGGTTTGATTGGTTGGAATCTCCATTAATGCATTGGCAAAAACCAGCGAATTAATGTGTGCCGAACCGTTAAATGGAACGCGTTCAACCAAACCCTTGTTATTAATTACAACCGGCACAATTGCCAGTCGGTCTCCTTTTTTCCGAGAGTATTCAAAATCGAGAGTTGCTTTTATTCTAAATGGAATAAATTTCGCCCCCATCAATTTGTAAAGTACAGGTTTGGCGATCAACTCAAATTGTACCATCGACGAGACTGGATTCCCTGAAAGTCCGAAGCAGTATTTGTCTCCTTTTTGTGAAAAGGTCATCGGATTTCCAGGTTTCATTCCGGTTCTGTCCCAAAATATTTCAAACCCTTGATCTTCCAGAATCTTTGGTACCCAATCGAAATCGCCAACCGAAGCACCGCCTGTAAATATTACAAAATCATTTTCTTTAAAAGCTTTGGTAAATACTTGTGTAAGTATGTCGTAATCATCCTCAATTATTCCAAGATGATTTACTTCGATATTCATTCTCTTAAGCTGCGAAATAACCTGACTGGCATTTGAATTTCTTATTTTACCATGTTCCGGTTTTTCGTGTGGCTCCACCAGTTCGGAGCCCGTATTTATGAGTGCAATTTTTGGCAACACCGAAACTTTTACGCGATGGTAACCTGCCCCAGCCAGAACTGCCATTTGCGAAACATTTATAAGTGTTCCCTTTTTAATTAAAACGTCGTTAATCTGATAATCTTCACCCAGATAACAAATGTTTTTATGGGTTTTTGGATTGGTACATTTTACACAGTTTCCTTCAACTGTTTCCGATTCTTCAACTTTAAAAACACAATCAGCTCCTTCGGGAACTGCTGCCCCCGTCATTATTTTTGCGCACTGATTTGAACCAATTGTTCTTGTGGGAACCATACCTGCATGAATCACTTCCAAACATTCCAACTCATTTTTAATGTCTTCCAAACGGCAGGCATAACCGTCCATTGCAGATTTATTGAATGGAGGCATGTATGTATCTGCTAAAACATCTTCCTGCAGTACACGGTTAAAAGCGTCGTTCAAACTAATTTCCTCAATTTTGAAATCGGACTGCAACAATGCGATTTGTTTTTGTATCTGATTGAATTTATCCATGTTTTAAAGTAATGAAAAATGGTTATTATTAAATTCGATATTAGAAATGTCTAAAGTAAAATTAGTGCCGTCGTTTTCTACAATTTGAGGTAAAAATTTTAACAGGTGTTCTTTTCTAATTTCCTCCCCAGCTCTTTTCACAAACAAGAACAAACCCGGATTAATAAATTCATGCAATCCACCAGATTCGCAAACAATAGCTTTTTGTGGCAGAAATTTATTCAACTGTAAAAATGCCTGTTGCAGGTTTTGCTGAAGAACCATTACGAAATACACTTTTACAGCTCCTGCTTGCAAGAGCAATGAACTGTCTTTACTATTGATTTTCTTTTCTTCCAGAATTACAAATTCATCATTCTTAAATAGCACCGTTTCTTCATCAAATGGATGAAAATGAGGTGAGATTTTCACCCCAACAACTTCCTCTTTTTGCGACAACTGCTTAATTATTTTTGTTGCCAAAAAAGTTTTGCCCACATTTCTTCCGTTACCAGCAATGAGCAACAAGTTGGGTAATTGAACTTTACTATTTCCCGCGGTTACATTCATTTTATAAAAACATCAGTTTAACGCTTGCAAAAATCAGAACTACCGAAAGCGTATACAGTAAACTTTTCTCCGACACTTTAAAACTCCCCATATAAGAGCCAATACTCCCGCCAAATACGGCGACCAGCAACATATAACCAATTTCGGGCGCCAATTGAATTCCTTGCGAAACTTGTCCTAAAAGCCCGGAAATAGAATTCACTAATATAAATGCTGCCGAAACTGCTGCTGTCTGTTTTACTGTTCCCCACTTCAATAAAATAATAATTGGGCTCAGAATTATCCCTCCTCCAATTCCTATCAATCCACTAAAAAAACCAAGAAATATTCCGATTACATAAGCACCATATTTGTTAACACTTTTAGTTTCATTCGTATTATTTTTTGGCTGAAAAACCATTCGTATAATAGCAATTACAAGAAAGACACTTAAAATAATTTTATAGGTTTTTGGATCAGCGGTAATTGCTCCGCCAATAAAAGCAACAGGAATGGATGTTACAACAAAAGGAATTAATAGCTTGAGCTTGAAATGCCCATTTTGATAGTAGGAAAAAAGAGCGATGGATGAAACAAAAATATTTAAAACTAATGCCGAAGGGCGCATAAATTCTGGCGAAAAACTAAACAATGCCATAAGTGCCAAATAGCCGCTTGCACCCCCGTGACCCACGGAAGCGTAGAGAATTGCCAAAGAAAATACCAGACCTAAAAACAAAAAATCCATCACCTTTATAATTACCAATTAGTAAATAAAGAAGACAGATTACGTCTGGATAACAAAAAAAGGTGTCCATCCATTTGTCTGTCTCCTTTCCAAGTCGTTCCGACACAGTCGGAATTCGGGAGGATAACCTGTTTCCGGATTATCCCATCGGCTAAAATTACCACTTTAAAATTAGGCAAAATAGCTCGGAGACTTTATAAAAAAAATTAAAGAACTTTGTTTATACGGCAAATGTAATAAAATAATAAACGATTGTTTATTAGGAACAAGTAAAAAACATCTGTTTAAAAGGCGTAGAATGAAGACTAATTTAATTCGGGTTCTAACATAGGATTTCCATAGGTAATATTATGTCCCAACTCGAAATCGTAAAGAGTAAGTTCACGCAGACTAAAATAAGCAACCCAATAACTTCTAATGGAACTAATATAATCTCGTTTCGCTTTTTCACGTTCTTGTAATGCGATGTTTAAATCGGTTATACTCAATTCACCATTTTGAAATTTTTTAAGGGCAATTAAATAACCATTTCCTGCAACTCTATCTGCTTCGTTTGCTGTTTTCAATTGATCTTTCAACAAACCAAACTGTTCGACCTGTACAATAACTCCGCGGTCGAAATCTTCAATATCTTTATTCACATCAAAAATGGTTAAATCCCTTTGGGATTCAGCTAGTTTTACTGTCGAAGCAGAACGCCCCCAATCCAGAATTGGAACAGAAACAGAAATACGCAAGGTTCTATCTTTTTCGGGTTGTTCATAAATTCCAAGAAAATCATCAGCACTATTCGATAAACCAAAACTCCCTCTTAAAGTTGCACTTAATCCAGTGCTGCTTTTGGCTGCTGCTAAATCGCGGTCGGCATTTATTAACCTACGTTGGTAATAGCTAGTTTCTTTTCTGTTTTCCTTTGCTTTTGCTAATGCCAATTGCGGATTAATTTCAAATAACCTAATATTAAGGGGAATGATCAATTCTATTTCCCTGCCTTGCTCTAATCCGATATATTTTTTTAATGCAAAATCTGCATTTTTAAGATTCATTCGTGCCTGGTTTAGTGCTTTCTGTGCATTTAAAACAGACAGTTCGATACGCGAATGATCGTTATCGGAAATTTGACCCAGCCGCTTTTTTGTTTCGGATATCCGCATGTTATCCTGACTGTTCTTCAGACTGCTTTCTGCCAGATTATAATTAGTTTGATAAGATAAATAGTTGAAAAAGTGATAGGTGGTGGTGAGTGCTATTTCTTCAATATCCTCAACAAATCGTTTTTGCGCTTCATCGTAAACCATTGGTTCCGTTTTTCGGTACCATTTCATCCAGTTGTACGCAAAAAGTGGCTGTGTAAAGCCAATTGAAAACGGACGTCCCGAAAAACTATTCTCGTCATTTTTTAAGTTTCGAATTCCATAAGCTGATGTTCCGGCATAAAAATGTGTTCCCAGTTGCGGAACATATTGACTTACCGATAAATTAGTTGACACAGCCAAATTGGAAACTTGTTTGAATTCAATGCTCCCATCGGGCTGGGTAATTGGACTTGTTGTTTTCGAATAGTTTGGAAGGTCGCCGGATAAAACTAACTGAGGCCGAAAGCGGGTTTTGAAATTCCGATAACGCCAGTAATAATTTACATTTTGGTTTTGAACATATCGGATTGCCGTAGACTGCATAACCGCCATGTCTATAACTTCGCCTAAATTTAATACATATTTAAGGGAATCGTTTTGTGCAAATGATGGTTTTATAGTTGATAAAAAACCGATCAATAAAATTATGATTGTTTTTTTCATACCAACCTTAGTTTTGAATCTCTATTTCACTTAATTTACGATAGGCACTAATACCTTCAACAATAACTTCTGCACCTTCATTTAAACCCGAAATAACTTCGCACGAATCTTTCCCTTTAATTCCAAGAATGATTTCCTTTTTTATTGCAACGTTTTTTTCAACTACAAATACAATATGCTTTTGTCCTACCTCAAACTCAGGATACTTTTTTATCAATAGTACACTATCTTTTTTGTCGTTTACTATTTGAATTTCAACGTTTTGATTTGCAATTAACTTCGGGTGGCTTTTCTCTTTTAAATGAACATTAAACTGTACTTTTTTATTTTCAACCATTGGAGTTATAATTCCAACCCGCCCTTCAAGATATTCGTTGTCGATTTTAACAAAAACCCTGTTACCGGTTTTTATCTGTTTTGCAAATTGCTCATCAATTGAGCCTGTAATTTTAAATGATGTAAGATCTGATATTCGGATTAGCATTTTATCCGCATCTGCTCTTTGTCCCTCATTTTTTGTAATGGCGAGTATTATACCTGAAGACGGAGCTGTAATTTTTAAACTCTTAAGAATCTCCTGCTTTTCAATTAAATCTTTATCCTGCATTCTAATTTGAATCAAAAGACCTTTTTCTTCGGCAATTAACTGTTTCAATCTGATTGAATTTTTTGCAGAAAGAGTTTGTAAATCTTTTTTAGCCAGAGTAATTTCTTGTTTGGTTTTGTCGATACGGGCAGGTGAAATACCGCCAACCTCTAAAAGTTGCAACTGGTCGGCCAATTCAGATTCAAGCGATGTAATCTTTAATTTTTTTACTTCTTCGTTGTATTCAAGATCTAAATACGTGCTTTGTGCATTTAAACGTGTTTTATCCAAAGAATTCCGTTTCATTTCCAGCTGATCAGTAATATTCTCAATTTCATTTTTAACGTTTTCTGTATCCAACTCTAAAATAATTTCCCCTTTTTCTATCCAGCTTCCCGGCTCCGTGTATATTCTTTTTATTAAACTACTTGCCGGACTTAATATTTGGACTTCATTTTCCGACTCTACAATACCCGTGGCTGTAACACCTGAAATTACACTACCTCGCTTTATTATCTCAGTTTTAAAATTACCCGAATGTAAAGCATCCGGCACAAAAAAACCTAAAAAATATGCGATTGCCACAACCACAGCAAAAACGATTGTGGTTATAAAAACTATAGATATATTCTTTTTTACTCCCATTCGGACTTGTTGGTTTATATTGTTTCTGAATTTAGATTAATAAATATTTACGCAAAATTTGAATTATTTCATGAATTACACTACTATATATTCATGAAAAACTTATACTATTTTGCCTATTTAAAAACATTCGCAAAGATAATAAAATCACAACTAAATTAATTAAAAGAAGGTTAATTTGTTGATTTGTCAGGAATTATACCAAAAAGAAACGCTCTGATTTCTGTAAATCAAAGCGTCAACTATTGTTAAATTATTACTAATTATCGAATTTTTTCCAGATACAGTTTCCTGATTTTTGCGAGGTAATCGGCATCCATCTTATTAGAACGAATACGAACTACTTCATAGAGTTTCCCGTTTTGGTAAAACGACCCCCTTGCAGCATCAAATTCATGACCTTCCCAATTGTATTTTACATCCATCGAAACTTTCGAAAAAGCCTTACCATTCAGGTATTTAGGAATTTCCACATAAGCAAATGTTGGTTCGTTAACACTTATATATGTGCCTTCCCCAACTTCTTCCAGTGTAGAAAACTTTACAATTTTTACTCGGGCCTCCAATTTGCCCTTCAATTTTTTATTCATCAGAAAACCAATTTCCTGCTTCAAATAGGCTTCCTGTATTTTTTCAACCAAATCGATCTCTGGCAAATGTCGCATGCGAATAACATTAAGAGATGCTGACCCAATCGTCATATATCCTTTGCCGGCATCAAAATCCCAACCGTACTCTTTTTCAATATTTTGAGTTGCTCTTAACAGTTC
>JABMPI010000285.1 GCA_013203755.1 Bacteroidota bacterium | reverse complement strand
TTTCGCCTCTTTTTGCATAAATTCCTCCAAATTCTCTCGAATTATCCCGATAGTCCTTCGGGAATTTGTACAAATTTCTGACAAAAACTGGCTGAAACTGTGTTAATATTTTATATCGAACTCAGGTTATTAGATAGGAGAGGTGGAACAAAATAAGAATTTTACAAACTATTAAAATCTGAATTATTGAATGTCGAATTCTTTCTGAAATTGCTCAGGCGTAGGAATGTCGTTATAATGCCACTTGCCAACTATGTTACCATCTTTTAAAACCAATAGCCCCGGATTGGAGCGAATCATAGTTTTTAAGGTAATTTCATCGCAATTAAAAAACTCGTATGGAGCACCATTTTCGTCGGCAAAAGCCATGGACTCTTCTTGCACCGAAGCGGTGAGGCAAATAAATGACAACTCTTTTTCAATGGCCCAATTTGCTAATTCATTGATTTTATCTTGCGATTTAACTTTGGTTTTTTGCAAATCGTAAGCAATCAGCATAAAAACATAGTTCTCGTCGTAAATAAAAAAGTCGATTATGTTTTCGCCATCCGGAGAATCTATTGTAAAATTATGGATGGGTGGTTCGTAACCTTCTTGTATTAGAATAGATTCCATGTTGTCGTAGGACCAGTTAACAGTGTCCTTCCAAGGATAATTTTCTTCAGTAAATTTTTCAACGTCTCCGGTTTTATTATTCTTGTAGTAGAATATATTTTCATAAATTTCTTTCGGAGAACCTTCGGGAGTAGACATGGCATCCGGGATATTTACCCCCACTTTGTAAGGTCTGAAATCGAGAAAGGGGAGATGGTTGTAGGATTGAAAAACAATTGCGATATAAACGATAGCCGTAATTGTGCTAAGAAGGAACGAATACTTTTTTAGCGTGGTACTTTTTTCCGTTTTCCGATATTTAAAAACAATTAATGCAAAAATTATAAGAATAATATTTTTGTAAAATGTTTCCCAGTTTGTAATTACCAAAGCATCGCCAAAACAACCGCAATCGGTAACCGGATTTTTTAGAGCAATCCAAAGTGTGAGCGGTAAAAAGAACGCCATAAAAAGCAGCCCAAGCCACGAAAACAGTTTCAAAAACCAATTGAAAAGGAATGCAACTCCGATTGCAAATTCGGCAAAAGCCATTAAAACTCCAAGTGGGAAAGCTGCCCAGAGTAGCCACTCCAAACCCATGGCATTAAAATAGTCTGTAAATTTATATGCCGATCCAAAGGGGTCGATTCCCTTTACAAATCCCGAAAAAATAAAAGTAATTCCAAAAATAATGCGGGCAAGATGTTTTATGAAATTCATATTGAAATTATTAATCTTCGTTTTCAAATTCAATTTTAATCATGGCAAAAACAGCATAATTAATCATGTCTAAATAATTGGCATCAATACCTTCCGAAATTAAAGTTTTACCTTGATTGTCTTCAATTTGTTTGGTGCGTTTTAATTTCATTAAAATTAAATCGGTGTACGAACTAATTCGCATATTCCGCCAGGCTTCTCCATAATCGTGGTTTTTAGCCATCATTAATGTTTTGGCTTGTTGGAAATAGGTATTGTAAAGTTCTTGCGTTTTATCGTTGGGCATCTCTTCGTCAGAGGGGTCCAATTCCAACTGAATTAGTCCCATAATCGAGTAGTTGATAATTCCAATAAATTCAGGTTTAATTCCTTCGTCCACCTTAGAAACGCCCTTTTCTTCGATACTCCTAATTCGTTGTGCTTTAATATATATCTGGTCGGTTAACGAAGTGGGACGTAATATTCTCCAGGCCGTTCCGTAGTCTGTCATTTTTTTTGAAAAAATATTTTGGCAAAGAGAAATTACCTGATCGTATTGTTGATTTGTTTTTTCCATACTTTGAAAACTAAAAGTCTGTTTTGTTATTGTTTTGAAATTAATTGGCTGAAAAATGTAAAATTAATCTTTTTGCTCTGAAAGCATTAAAGTATCTGCATTGAATTTCCTAAATTCTATTCTCCATTAAAATTATACCCAATGGGATGTGGGGTATAAAAATATTAAAAAATGAGAATATTAGTAGGTTTTGATTACATTTGCGTCCATCATTTTTTTTAACTAAAAAGCATTTAATCCATGTTGATTACGCAATCGGCGGGCAAATTTCTCAAAAGAAAAAATATAATTACTGTTGGTGGTGAACTGATTGACTTCACCGTTCCGATTGTTATGGGAATTGTTAACGTTACACCTGATTCGTTTTACGATGGAGGTAAAATGGAGGATGAAAAGGTATTCCTTTCGGCGGTCGGGAAAATGATAAATGATGGTGTTTCCATAATTGATGTTGGAGCGGTTTCAACTCGACCCGAGGCGAAGGTTATTTCTACAAAAGTAGAGTTGGGCAGGTTGTTGCCGGCGGTTCAGGCAATTCGAAAAAATTTCCCAAAAATTCCAATTTCAATCGATACTTTTCGATCTTGGGTAGCAGTGCGGGTTATTGATGAAATTGGACCAATAATAGTGAATGATATTTCGGGAGGAACATTGGATTCGAAAATGTTTGAAACCATTGGTAAAATGAAGGTTCCATATATTTTATCGCACATTCAGGGAACGCCAAAAAACATGCAGGAAAATCCTACCTACGACGAATTAATAAAGGATATTTCATCTTATTTAAGCGAAAAAGTAAAACGATTAACCAAGTTGGGTGTTGAAGATATTATTATTGATCCGGGTTTTGGCTTTGGAAAAACCTTGGAACAGAACTTCGAATTGTTAAATCGTTTAGATTCGTTTAAGGTATTTCAACTTCCGGTAATGGTTGGGATGAGCCGTAAATCGATGATTTGGAAAGCGCTGGAAAACTCACCGGAGGAGGCACTTAACGGAACCAGTGTTGCAAATACACTGGCATTGATGGGAGGAGCTGATATTTTACGTGTGCACGATGTAAAAGAGGCGACCGAGGTAGTTAAGATTTTTTGTGAAATTAAAGCAACAATTTAGTAATGCTAACTTTTATAACCATCCGTTTTCTTGATATTCTCGATATTATATTGGTGGCATTTCTGCTTTATCAATTGTATCGCTTAATTAAAGGAACAGTGGCTTTTAATATTGTTATCGGACTGTTTTCTCTCTATCTTTTTTGGCTGGTTGTTAGGGCATTAGATATGGAATTGCTGGGGTCGATTATGGGTCAGTTTATTGGTGTTGGAATTATAGCCTTAATCGTAGTTTTTCACCCTGAAATTCGAAAATTTTTAGTTTTTATAGGAACCAATTACAATGTAAACAAGGTATTGTCGATCGATAAATTATTTGGAGCCGGAAAACTGAAATCAATCAATCATCAGCAAATTGATAGTTTGGTAGACGCTTGTGTTTCTATGTCGAAATCGAAAACGGGAGCATTAATTGTTATAACCGGAATGTCTGATTTGTCGGAACAGGTAAATACCGGTGAACGGTTAAATGCAAAAATTTCATCGTCGCTTATTCGAACTATCTTTTTTAAAAACGCTCCCTTACACGATGGAGCGGTAATTATTAGAGGAAATAGAATTGCAGCCGCCGGTTGTATTTTGCCATTAACTCAAAAAGAGTTAGATCAAGCTTTAGGATTGCGACACCGGGCGGCAGTGGGAATTACAGAAAATACCGATTGCATTTG
>JABMPI010000284.1 GCA_013203755.1 Bacteroidota bacterium | reverse complement strand
GAAAGTTCAACAGCTTTTTGCTTAAAATCCCTGTCATACTTTTTTCGATTGTGTTTCATAATTGTAAGTTAATGCTTTTATAGCTTAACTCACCGTCCTGTCAAATGTAGCACTTCCACAATATTCGTCGAAGCCAAATTTGTACGGACGGTTTAGATCAGTATTTCCAGGTTCATTTGTGTTAACACCATTTAATTGCCATTTTCCTGCAACCAATGTTTTGTAGCCCGCCTCTTGCAGAACATGTCCAAACGTTTTTTGAGTTGGATCAAGATATCCAAAATCGATATAATTTCTAGCATTAGACTTTCCTGTCATAATTTTTACGCGCGAGGGTGTACAAAGTGGCTGCGAAAAACAATTTGTAAACCGCATTCCTTTCTTTGCCAGTTCATCTAAAACAGGTGTTTTGTATGATGTTGAGCCGTTACAACTGAGACACTCGTAACCCATGTCGTCATTCATTAACAGAATGATGTTAGGTTTGGTATTTGTTGCAAAAGTTTTTGGTTGTTTTTCTTTAAAGGAGGTAAGAATAGTGAATAAAAATAGAAGTAAAATTAGTGCTGATTTATTCATTTTCGTTGGTTATGCTATTATCAAAATTAATTGTACCAAAAGTAATTAAACTGACTGATTATTCAATAATGAATTTGAACCTAAATCCAAATTCGTTGATAGAATCCACCGAACAGTTGATTTGTTTTTCATAGTTTTTGAAAGTAGTGTACTATTGTTTTCGAAAACCATAAAAATATATATTTATGAAAACAATAAGAATACAATTACAGAAATTTCAGTTCACGTTTTTATTTTTCTTTCTTCTTTCACTCACTGTTGCAATTGGTGCTTGTACTATAGAAGATAATATTTTAGATGAGCAAGAGAATGAGGAGAACCTTCCAACGCCCGATTTGCCTTACTCAATTGTTGGGACAAATCAATCTAAATTTTACGATAATCGTTCCGAGATTTCATCAGTTGTTAGTGGTAACGATTTTTTTGGACAAGATGCAAGTTATGTCTCCGATAATCCAGATTACACCAATAACAGCGACGGCACAATTACCGATAACATTACCGGATTAATGTGGCAGAAAAATCCGGGTGATAAAATAACTTATGACGAAGCAGTTAGCGGGGCAAATTCCTTCGATCTGGCGGGATACTCCGATTGGCGCTTACCAACAATTAAAGAGTTGTATTCATTAATTATTTTTAGTGGAGAAGACCCCAGTGGTTACAATGGAACTTCAACCAGCGGATTAGTTCCGTTTATTGATACCGATTATTTCGATTTTGAATATGGAAATCCGAATGACGGAGACCGTATTATCGATTCGCAATTTGCAACAACTTCACTTGATGTTGGTGATTCGAATTTTGGAGGCGGGAATTTAATGTTTGGGGTGAATTTTGCCGATGGCAGAATAAAAGGTTACCCCACTGGCCCCATGCCGGGGCAGTCAACCGGAAAAACATTTTTTGTGCTTTATGTTCGTGGTAACGTAAACTATGGGAAAAATAATTTTGTGGAAAGTAATGATGCAACAATTACAGACAATGCAACTGGATTAATGTGGATGAAAGACGATTCGGGTTCTGGAATGAATTGGCAAGAAGCGCTGGAATATTCTGAGGGAAAAGTATTTGCAGGATATTCTGACTGGCGTTTACCAAATAGTAAAGAGCTGCAAAGTATTGTTGACTACTCAAGAGCGCCGGGAGTAAGCAATTCGGCTGCCATCGATCCGGTTTTTAATTGCACACAAATTACCAACGAAGGCGGACAGGCTGATTATCCCTATTACTGGTCGGGCACAACACATGCAAACATGAATACTGGCGCGAATGCAGCTTATGTAAGTTTCGGCAGGGCTTTGGGCTATTTTAACGGGCAGTGGCAAGATGTACATGGTGCAGGTGCACAACGCAGCGACCCAAAAACAGGCGACGCTTCTGACTGGCCTACCGGACATGGTCCGCAAGGAGACGCAATTCGGATAAATAATTATGTGCGCCTGGTACGAAGCGCTAATTAGTGTCTCTTAGAAAGCACCAATAACTGCGTTATACTCATCTTGAAAACCGTCATTTACGAAAGTAAACTCCTTGATTTTCAAGATTTTGCAAGCCTTGTTCTTGATGTTTTCTAAGAAGCCACTTGAAAAACATGGAGGTTTCTAAGAAGCTCTAATTAACAAGATTCGTTATAAATTTTAAAAAAGTAGAGTTATGAAACGTCCATGATTTTAGAATTATTAAATCACAAAAAAGAATGATTATAAAATCATGGTAAGTTACATCTGTTACCATTAAAAACTATTAATT
>JABMPI010000283.1 GCA_013203755.1 Bacteroidota bacterium | reverse complement strand
TGTTGGCATTGCAGGAGCAATTATTTCAAAAACGAATATTGAAAATATTTTACAGTTGGATTTGTTGGCTACAGATTTTTATAGAAACGAAGCCTACCCAAGTTATCTTTATTATAATCCAAATCCTGAATCGAAAGAAGTGAAAGTATCAGTAGGGCAAAATGAAGTAAAAATATATGATGCCACCAAAAGGGCCTTTATTTCTCAAAGTGCACAAGGCGATTTCAATTTTACAATGGAAAAGGAAAATTCAGCCGTATTGATTTTTGTTCCTAAAAAAGCAAAAGTTGAAATTAAAGATGGCAAACTGTATGCAGATAATGTTGTAATCGACTACCGCTATAGTTTATAGCTTAATAAAAGAATATGCTTGAATATAGGATGAAATCAAATTACCCACTAAACTAATTTTTATGAAAATATATAATTTGTTAAAATCGGTTTTAATAGTTTTAATACTTGGTATTATAGGTTCTTGTAATACACAAAAGTCAACGGAAGCAGATAATAATTCCTGGGCATTAAGCCCTTTTGTAAAAGTAGACAGTATCAACCCTATTCTTCATCCTAAATTGGAAAGCGAATTTTTATGCCCAATTAGTGGAACTAATGTCAAATGGGAAGGGAAGGATGTATTTAACCCTGCGGCAATTGTAAAAGACAATAAAGTTTATCTGTTGTACCGGGCTGAAGATTTTGTCGGAAAGTATCAAGGAACTTCTCGTATTGGTCTGGCTGTAAGTGAAGATGGCTTGCATTTTGACCGTTTGCCCAAGCCCGTATTTTTTCCTGATAACGATGAAATGGCAATATTTGAGTGGGAAGGTGGTTGTGAAGACCCACGTGTTGTTGAAGATGACAAGGGGACGTACTACATGGCATACACCGCATATGATGGTGATAAAGCACGTCTTTTTATGGCTACTTCTACCGACCTGATGACATGGACCAAGCACGGTTCGGTTTTCAAAAAAGCCGATGGTGGGAAATATGCCAAAGTGTGGACTAAAGCTGGCTCAATCGTGTGTGAAAAAGTAGGGAATCGATTAATTGCAACAAAGATAAATGGAAAGTATTGGATGTATTTTGGCGAATCAGATTTTTTTCTGGCTCATTCAGATGATTTAATAAACTGGATTCCTGTGCAACGTGATTCAAAATCAAGTTCTGAGGAGATAAAGGGACATAGCACTGAAGTTCCTGAATTATTGCCCGTTTTGATGACCAGAAGAAATAAATTCGATAGTGAATTAATTGAACCAGGCCCTCCTGCAATTCTAACGGACAAGGGAATATTGTTAATCTACAACAGTAAAAACAGTCCTGATTATGGTGATCCGAAATTGCCAGCAGGTACTTATGCTGCAGGACAGGCTTTGTTTGATAAAAATGATCCTTCAAAAATTATAGACAGGTTAGATAACACCTTTTTTAAACCAGATAAACCATACGAAATTGAAGGGCAGATCAATCATGTCTGTTTTCTGGAAGGGCTGGTTTTATTCAAAGGAAAGTGGTTTCTATATTACGGCACAGCCGATTCTAAAATTGCTGTAGCTGTAAAAAACCAGTAATTATAGTTGCTTAATTATTATGTAGAATGCGTCTGTAAAATGAGTTTTAAACTCTAATTCATTATAATAAAAAGGGAAGTGCCTGTTTTAAGACACTTCCCTTTTTTATGTTATTTATTCTGAAAAATACAAATCAATTTTTAGACTCAATATACTACAGTTTTTTTTGAATATGTTTACTTCAAAGTTCCCTCTTCTGCCTGTTCTATCATTGTTTCGTTAGCTGTAATAAAAATTTCAACACGTCTGTTTTGTTTACGTCCTTCGGCAGTTGCATTATCAGCTACTGGCTCGTCAAAAGCCATCCCACTTTCAGAGGTACGTTCTGCAAGTATTCCATTCTGAAGTAAAAAATTATCCACAGATTTTGCACGTTCCAGCGACAAGCGTTCATTTATTTCTCGTGAACCGGTATTGTCGGTATGCCCAATAATTGTTACGTCGGTTTCCAGTGTGTTTTTTAACGAGTTGGCGAAGTTGGTTAATGTTGTTTTCGATTCGGGACTTAGGTCAGATTTTCCGGTTTTGAATAAAATTCCACTATCGAATGTTACTTTTATGGCCTGAAGATTATTAATGTCAGTAACTATTTCAACTTTAGCTCCTTCAAGCGCTTCGAGTTCTGCTTTCTGCTTATCCATTTTTTTACCAACAAGTACGCCAGCTGTTGCACCAACTGCAGTGCCTGTTGCAGCACCAATGGCAGCACCTTTTTTGCCTCCTATAATTGCGCCAATTCCAGCTCCAAGTGCAGCACCTGCACCACCTCCTAATAAACCACCTTTAGTCGAGTTTTTCATGCTGGCACAACCATTAAATAGTAATGCTAAACTTAAAATAATAGCAAAATAGACATTGTTTTTTTTCATTTTTGGAGATTTAAAGATTAATATTTGATTTTTTGTATACTCATTATAACTAAAAAACGAATTTAATATTTAGTAGTATTTCTTGTGTATCAAATGCAAAAATATCATATTTTTCAATTCAATACTATTTTTTATCCTTCTTAATATTTGTCTCATTAGCTATTTAACCCTTGATTTGCATTACTATTCCAAATAAAACTTTTTAGGTAATGACGCCAAAAATAGATGGAGTAATGGACAGAACCTATTCGAAAATCAAGTCTGGCTGCACACGCCCGATACAAAAAACCGGTTATCATCGTAGTGTTTTACATTTGTCATTCATTGAATTTACTCGTTGTTGAAAACTGTTCTCAAACAGCTTTTGCATTAACTAATGGATGGATGGTTAAAATAGATTTGAGCAAAATGGATTATTGTTGCAAACTAACCACCCGACCAGCGGTTTATTGAAAAGGAGTGAAGACCAAAGCCGTAATAGAAAGGATTATTTTTTGCATAACTGTAGTTTTTAAATCGGTAAAGGCATTTTGTTGAAACGGTTGTGAGTTTCAAAACTATTGAATTTGTACAAAACTATTCTATGGGTATTTGACTATTCCATATTATTTTTTGCCTTTTTTTTTGCCTTTTCGTTTTTGAAGTTAATAAACAATAGCTTTTGCATAAAATACCCGAAGCAATTAATCGTGTAAGCATGTTATTTTGTAATAGACTGTTAAAATATTTTGGAGTGAAAAATGAATTTTTATTTAGTTTAAAAATCATAGCTTCGAAATAAGTGAATTCAAAAAAATAATTAATAAAATAAGATAACATCGAATGAATACAAGAAAACCAGAAACTCAAAATGAGTTTATAATAAGTTTATTCTCAATAGTTTTTATAATTCTGATCGCCTTTTCAAATTCAATTACTGCTCAGAAAATATACGATAACTCCAATCCCTTATGGAAATCATTGAAAGATGATGTTTTTTTTCAGGAGGAGTCGCAAAAAATTAATACGGATCAACCAATTACTTCAATTGCTGAATTTAAAGGAAATTGTTACGCTGTAAAAGGGAATAAAATTTATGAGCTAACTGATGATATTTTAACCGAAATGAGTTCGTCGCCAGCCGGTGTTAAAAAACTTACAAGCATTAATGGAAATGTTTGGGCTTTGGCAAAAGATGGAACCTACAGACTTCAAAGTGGAAACTGGAAAAAATTTGATGACCGTATTTACGTTGATTTATGCATGCACTTCGATGTCCTTCATGCGGCTACTGCAGAGGAAATTTACAAATTAGAAAATGACAAATTTGTTTCTATAAAACCTGAAGGCGGTTATTACTCAAGTAACGTTACTAATCTTTTGGAGGATGGAACTCAACTATATGTCGATCCTGTTCGACTTGGCCCGATCACCAGAATTGAATCATATACAGAAACACTTTATGTGCTTCGTCCGGGTAAATTGGTGCTTTTCGATGGCAAAACGGTTGCCGACGATTTTATCGATTGGGGTATTTTCCCTTCGGAAAATACAAGAGATATGTTGAGTTTTGGCAGCCGGCTTTTTATAAGTACAGACAGAGGATTATCCGTGCTTCGGGGAGCAGCACTTACTACCTTGAAGGGGGAAGACGGCCTTCCATACGAAGATACAAAATGCCTGAGAAAAGGTTTTGATGGCGATGTTTGGATTGGAACCAGCAAAGGCGCGATTCGTATGTTGGAGAACGACTGGCACTATTTTGGAGCCGATCACTGGTTGCCAGGAGACAATGTAAATGATATTGCCGTTGGAGAAAATGTGGTTTACATTGCAACTGATGCAGGTATAGGAATTATTAGTTATGAGCCATATACACTATTAAAAAAGGCAGCACATTACGAAAGACATATCAAAGAGTGGGGATTGCAACGCTTGGGCTTTATTCATACTTTAGGTTATAAAGATGGGGAATGGGGTCGTGAAATTAGTGATAACGATGGTGGACACACCTCTCCATATTTGGCCGCAATGAGTTTTAAATACGCGGTTACCGGCGACGAAAAAGCTCGGGAGGAAGCATTAAACTCGTTTTATGCAATGCTTTGGATGGAAAGAATAACACCAATTGACGGATACCCTGCACGAGCGATTTATTCTTTGGAAGGAGATAAAGGCGAAATGGCAAAACACGGTTCTGGTGGATTGCCCGCAAGATGGTTTCCTTCGCCCGATGGAAAATGGATGTGGAAAGGTGATACTTCCAGCGATGAGATAATGGCGCATTTCTATTCCGTTTCTATTTTTTACGATCTGGTGGCAAAAGGAGAAGAGAAAGAGATGGCAAAAGAACACCTGGTAAAAATCGCAACACACATTCTTGAAAATGGTTGGGTTTTGAGAGGCATGGATGGAAAGCCAACTCGTTGGGGGCGCTGGGATCCTAAATACTTGTTACAGCCTTACGGGTATGTAGATAGAGGAGTGAATGGTTTGGAGGCGCTAACATTTATGAGAACGGCGTACGGACTTACCGGAGACAAGAAATTTGAGGAAGGTTACCAACAGCTGGTAAAATGGGGGTACGCTGCCAATACAATTAAACAAAAAAATACATTCCCTCCGGAAACCATTGCACCATGGGACGATAATCTGGCATTCAGATCGTACTATACTTTGTTACGATATACCGATGATCCAGCTTCAAGATCTGTTTTTTTAAGAAGTTTGGCGCGCACTTGGGAAATAAAACGAATTGAGGAAGTGCCATGGTTTAACTATGCATACGGAGTCATTACCGGAAATGATTGCGAAAACAAACAAGCAGTACAACATTTACGCGACTGGCAATTAGATTGTGTAGAGCATAATTTTACCAACTCATTCCGCGACGATCTAATGACTAAAAAAGGTTATGTTCCCTACGAAACCGGAACCAGAGCTATTTCACCCCGCGAGAGTGTAGTAAATAGAAACAGTCGTTATGCCATGCGCCATGATGGAGGGATAAATGGTAAACGAGCCATGGAACCAAGTGCATTTATACGCGACTATTGGATGGGGCGTTACCATGGTTTTATTGAAGAACCAACGGTTACAGATACTGATTTACTAACGGTTCAACCAAGAACCGGACAGCAATTTGGGGCAGCTCCGTATGATGGGCCAGAACGACCTGAAATTAAATAGTACTC
>JABMPI010000282.1 GCA_013203755.1 Bacteroidota bacterium | reverse complement strand
CTTTTTACTTCGTTATAAAAACATTAAATAAGCTGTGGCTATTCGCAGTTTTTATACCTTGTAAAAAACAAAAATAGCATCGCCTGTTCTGTCCAACTTATTTCGTAATAATCCCTTATATAAAAAAACTATCCCGAAAAATTTTCCGGGATAGCACCACTAACTGTCCTACTAACTAACTAACTAACTAACTAACTAACTATGATAATTGATATACTGGGTTTGTATTTGAAGTTTAGAATCATTTTAAACTCTATAAACTTCCATCATATTTTAATTTCTTTTTTGAACGATTAAATTTTAAATAACAATTCAAAGTACTCGAAATTATTCCATTCATGTGCCTTTCTGTTTACTGAAAAGAGGGGTTATTTTTGCTGAAAGTAGATTCAAAAATGCCTACGTTTACCAGGCAAAAAAATGAAGCATTTAGATTATTCAATTATAATGGATTACAAAGTAAATGGTTATTATTTCCAACGACTACTTTCCATTCGAAACCAGCATTCGTTCAATTTCCTTATTACATTCGATTAATTGAACATAAAAAAAACCAGAGAAGTTACCCTCTCCAGTTTTATATATTTTACGTCAAATATTTCAATATTAGTTGAAAATATTCAAAATTGCATCTCGAATTAATATGGTTTATTCGTTCCTTGAAGCAACCACATTTTTGACCAGGCACTATTGTTGCTATCATCATTACCCTTGTATTGAGTAGGTTCTAATTTGGTAATTGCTGCATTTGCATTTACTTTATTTTTTGATATCTCATCAGAATCATGATAATAAAAACGCAGTGGTAAGGCTGCTCTTTTCGCAGATTCCCCTGTTTGCAAATCTGGCAAACCAGTTCTTCTGTAATCAAACCATGATTCAGCGGCTGCACTCCAGCTAGCAATCCACTTTTGCTCAATAATACTTTCAAGCCCATTATAAGGAGCTGAATAACTGCCGAATTCGCCACCTACACCCCATGCATTAAATGACTGTTGAATACCTGCATTATAATGATCTTCCGCACTACCAGAATCCCAACCATACAATGCAGCTTCTGAAAGAATTAAATGAACCTCAGCAGCAGACATAATTCTCATCAGTAATAAATTTCCTTTACTTTCCTTGTACATATCATTAAGCTGGGAGGCATGAGGATTGAATACACCCTGTTCTAAATATGGATTTAAATTATACTGTGGTGCAGCAAAAACAGATGGTGGAATACCAACATATTCAGCATCATAATCTACTCCAACACTCCATGCTAGTTCATATTTATCAACTATATCTTGAGAAATTTGACGTTTCCCATCAACAATCTGATCTACTTCCTCTCCGGAAACCAATTCTAAAGGTATTTGAATTTTATTTGCCCACACTCCTAACCTAACCTCGGATCATTCAAATTCTGCATTGCATCAACAAGTGTTGCACACAATTTGATTCTCATATAAGCACCACTGGGATCTTCACTGAAAACCATATTGGTAGGCCATGAATCGGAAGAAGACAAACCAATATAATCAACCGTTGCGTCATCAGAGGCCTGAGTAATAACCGGATACATAGCAGGATCGGAAGCTATTTTACGAATGCCCGCTTCTGCCATCGCAGGTTCTTTTGCCGACAAACGCATATAATAACGAAGGGCCAAAGAGTTTGCAAACTTTCTCCATTTCGTAACATCTCCACCATACAATACATCTTGAGATTCAACTACATTATCATAAGAGTCAGTGCTTTTTGAAAGGAGTGTATTTGCCTCATCAAGGTATCCGAGAATTCCTACATAAATATCTTTTTGCGAGTCAAACACAGGTTTAAAAAACTCAGAACCTTCTTCTGCTCTTAACGCTTCAGAGAAAGGTGCATCGCCCCATAAATCGGTAATTAAACCAAAAGTATAAGCTTTCATTATCAGTGCTACCCCTTGATGAAACTCGAGTTCGCCATCAATAGCTTTTTTGTAATACTCTTCATTATTCCTTAATATTGAATAATAACTCGACCAACTGGTACTTCTATTATCCCAGTCATAGTCATTATGTCCTGATGACCAACCATCTTTTTGTGTGTGCTGCATAACCCCTGCAATAGATCCAAATCCTAAACTAACAACAGATTGACCAACACCTGTAATTATTGTTGGCAATAATAAATTCAGATCAGCATTTTCAGGATCCACTCCGTTTGGATTGATATTTAATTCTTCTAGGTCTTTACAAGAAATAACTAAAGTAAATACTAAAGCTAATGCTACTATAAAGCTATTTTTTAATTTGTTCATGATTTTAAATCTTTAGTTTCTTAAAAAGTAAAGCCAACTTTAAATCCAACAGGTATTACCCATGGTTCAGCATTGTATCTTTCTACACCCTGTTTAAAGCGACCATTTCCCTCAGCCTGATATGCTCTTTCAGGGTCAATCCCTATATCAGAATCTTTAGTCCATAACATTATATTACGGCTATAAACCGAGAAATTTACATCTTCCATACCAATAGATTGTGCAATATTACTTGGAAGTCTGTAACTCAGTGAGATTTCTCTTAACTTAATATAGTCTGCGTCAAACAATTTGGTCTCACCCACATCCCATGGATTACTCACAACATACGGTAAAAATATGGTTCCTTCATTACCCAGGTTCTCTTGTTCTAAGATAAATTTTCCATTATCATCATAATGTCCGGTTACACCAGGTGCAAATGTTGCATCGTAAACTGTAACACCACTAAAACTTTCAGGAAATCCACCGTATTCAGGTGTCGGTCCACCAACTGGTCTTAAATAGTCACTTAATAATAATTGATCTTCGTTTGCAACAACCCAGTCACGAAGTGCCTGACTTGGTGCACCACCCAATTCTCCTGGATGTACCAATTGGTCGAGCCAGGTTTGTGTAATCACATTTTCATTAAAATAATGAGAGGTTTGTGAAACAAACTGTCCACCAGATCTCCAATCAAATGTCATATTTAAAGTAAAATTCTTGAAAGAGAGTGATGATTGTAAACCCATTATAAAATCAGGATTGTAATTACCTACTTTGGAATACTCCTCTTCACCTTCCCATTCAGCATCTAAACCACTACCTAAAATTGGATAGCCATTGTATGGAGAACTACTGTCTTCTACCCTTCTTATTTTTCTGGCGTATAAATTACCCACTAGTCCATCACGGTCAAGTTCATCGTTTTTTACATATGCAATATTTTTAACCTTTGCTTCGCTCCAGAATTCGATAAATTCAACTTCTTCGGTAAGTTTAATTATTGTGGTCTCATTTTTTGTAAAGTTCAAATTCAGATCCAAATTCCAGTCTCGTGTTCTCACAGGAGAAACACCCAATAAAAATTCCCAACCTACACTTTGCAATAATCCGGCATTAATTTTAATCCCGCTATAACTTGTTGATGCTGCTAATGGAACACCCAATATCTGGTTTTTATTATCCACTGTATACCAGGTTCCCTCAAACCTTAATCTGTTACCAAACAATTTAATATCAGCACCAAATTCAAGAGATTTTGACTCCTCCGGCAACAGGTTTGGACTTAAGAGCCCACTGCTTTTATTAAGCCTGATAGCATCTCCCCATTGTCCGGCATCTCCATAAGTTGCAGCTAATTGATAGGGTGATGTATCCATACCAACTTGTGCCCAACCACCTCTTAATTTAAACATATCAACTTTATCTCCCATATTTAATATCTGGTCTGCCATAATACTCAAGGAAGCCGAAGGATAAAAGTATGAACTGTTTTCAACAGGTAAAGTACTAGACCAGTCATTTCGGGCTGTAACATCTAAATAGGCAATTTCTTTCCAACCTAAATTCGCTAAAGCATAAACACTATTAATACCTCTTTCGCTGCGATAATTGCTAAAATCTAATGCTCCTGAACTTATATTTTGAATTGTAAATACATTTGGAACAACCAATCCAGATCCGGATATAGATGAATTACTTGTATTTGATGCTTTAGAATACAGTATGTTGCCACCAACAGAAGTTGATAAAGAAAAATCATCCCAATTATTTTTATATGTAGCCAGCACATCAATATTACGTTCCAGCGAATTACTATTTCTAATACCGTAAGAACCATTATTTGGTTCTTTTAAATAACCCGGAGCTATTTTCGATTCGCGTATTTCATCTGATTTGTTCAGTGTAAAACGTCCCATTATATTTAAGGATGATGAAATCTCCCAATTTGCAGTAACGTTACCATAAGCGCGATATCTGTTAAAACTATTGTTTATATCATAAGCTAAAAAATAGGGATTTTCATGGTTTCCTGAAACCCTTTTAACTTCACTTCCGGTCCCATAATCCTGTAATTTCAGTATATCAATATTTGCAGGTGTTGAATAGGCCCATTGTAATGGATTTGATCCCCGGTTTGAAGCAGGCCTGTTATCAGCAAATGTATTGCTAAAATTAAGATCTGTACTAATTGTTAAATTCTCGCGAACTTTTGATGAAGCAGCTAAAGCCAGACTATTTTTATTAAGATCAGAATTTGGCACTAAACCACTGTGTGTCATATTCGTAATTCCCAACCTGTAATTTGAAGTTGCATTACTACTAGAAATAGCAGCACCGTTGGTAGTTGTATATGCATAATCATTAATAAAATTATTAATGTTATTTGGATAAGAAACAACTTCTGTAGGAATGGGAACGCCATTTGCATCTAAGGGTGCATCCCATTGTACAGCCCAATAGCCTTTATCATTTTCTGGACCGGCACCGGTTCCATCTCCTGCACTAATAGTTGGAAGAATTCCTCCGCCAACATCCTCTGGTCTAAACGAGAAAAAACCGGAAGCAAACTGAGACTGAACATCAAGAAATCTGGAAGGAATATCAAAAACGGTATTTGATGTAACGGATACTTTCATACCTTGATTATCCTTTGCCTTTTTTGTAGTAATTAACACAACACCATTACCAGCGCGTGTACCATATAATGCAGCCGCACTTGGTCCTTTTAATATGGTCACATCTTCAATACTTTCCGGATCTAAATCGGCAATTGCGTTACCATAATCTACTCGGTTGTCGGAACCAAAGCCACCTACGTTGTTTACCGTATTTGACATTGGTACACCGTCAATAACAAAAAGCGGCTGATTATCGGTGGTCATTGAAGTTGCCCCCCGAATAACCATGCTTACTGTAGACCCTGTACCACCTGTAGAATTAATAGTAACACCAGATACTTTACCCGCCATAGAGTTCAAAACATTTTCCTGAGCAACACGCGTTAGTTCTTCTCCGGAAACTTTTCCAACAGAAAAGCCCAGAGATTTTTCAGAACGTTTTATTCCCAATGCGGTTATTACTACTTCGTCCAAAGACTCTGAGCTCTCTACCATTGTAATATTTATAACCGTCTGTCCGTTTATTGGTACTTCTTGCATTGCAAAACCAACAAACGAAAATACAAGAGTGGCATTACTATCGTCTACAGTTATACTGTAATTACCGTCTAAATCCGTAATAGTTCCCTGAGAAGTACCTTTTACGGCTATACTTAAACCTGGTAAACCAATACCATCCGATGAAGATGTAACCTTCCCCTTAACTGTATGCCCATTTGTGGTCTGCGCAACTACCCCAGAGAAATCGATGAGCAACGTTGCAGATAAAACAACGAATAAAAGATATCTGGTTATATTTTTAATATAATATTTATAGTTCATAATTTTTTTATTGAATTAGTCTTTACGTTTATTTCAATATTTAATTTACCACTTCTAAAGAAAGCACAAGAGCATGTGTATTCATAGGAAGATGATCTGGCGAAGCTGCCATAAACATGATTAGTTGCATACTATTATCCGATATATTCCTGACCATGACCTTTCTTTGAAAGTCCAGGAATCCGATAAACTCAGTACCAGAAAAATCAAGCGTACTAACATTCTCAAAAGTCAAGACACCATCTGGTCCATAAACAGAAGGAACACTGAAATCTTCATTTTCTACATAAGTAAATGTTGCACTTGCTTCAGGTGAATATAATCCCGTACACAAACCAAAATCTGCACCATTGCTATTAACAATCCCGGCACCACCGGTTGTAACAAATTGGTATACAATCCCACCAAATGAAGCACCGTCATCTTTCACATCATGTGAATAACCTCCATCAAAATGAAAGGTAAATTCATCTTTATAAATATCTCCCATTGCAAATTGCAAATCAAATATCCCGGTTGGAAGAGGTGCCGGAGTGTCGTCAACGACAGATAAATCAGCATCGGCATTAGCAAAGTAATCTCCATAAGTACCGTGATCTGTTGTCAGTTTCCAGGTTTTACCTGCATACCCTTCCTCAGTATTATCCCCTGTCAAATATGAATAAGGCGTAAGCGCAATGGCCAGTTTAACTTCTTTGGATTCAGAATTACCAGCATCATCTTTTGCAGTTAACCTGGCTTTAAAATAACCACCCTCTCCATAAATATAAACAGGATTTTGTTCCGTACTTGTACTTCCATCACCAAACTCCCACAACCAACTTGTGGCACTATGGGTTAAAGCGGTAAAAGCAACTTGTTTGCCATCAACACTGTGAAAAATTTCCGCAGAAAGCGGAAAAGTTTGACGGATAGGCTCCTCTGTACATGACGACATATAAAATATCGCAATTACGAAAAAGACCAGACCATAAGAAATAGTTTTGTTTTTCATAAAAAGAAGTTTAATTAAATAATTACACAAATGCTGTTAAAACATAGAAATACAGTTTTCCTACGTTAGTAAAAGAGATTAGTTTTAGTAGCGCCAAATTAAAATAAAAAATTCAGAAATTATAAATTTTTGCTATATTTAAATCGTTTTAGCAAAAAAAAACTTTATAATTATGAAATTCAGATACTTCTTGCTTTTATTCATTGCCTTCAACATCTCAGCACTCGGTCAAACTTTCGAATTTAAAGCTGGTGCGGCGTTAAAAATAATAACACCCAATCCATTGATAGCAGTATCAGGAGGAGTTGGAACACCAAAACCTGTTACAAAAAAGAATGGCGATCTATTTGTACGAGCCCTTGTTCTCGAAAAAGGAGATGAACGGGTGGCAATTGTAAATATTGATAATATTGGCTGGCCAGCAGTTTTGGGAGATAAATCAAGGGCATTAATTAAAGGTATAGCACCTGAGAACATTTTGATTGGTGTAACACATACCCATAGCGCACCCGATGCGTATGCTTTTCCGGATGAAAAAGGAAATATTGGAGCGGACCTAAAATATTTAGATTGGTGTGTAGTACAAATTGCCGACGCAGTAAATGAAGCAAGTAGTAAACTTGAAGCGGCTGATCTAAAAATTGCAGTTGCCGAAGCCAAAGGTAAAATTGCTTACAACTATTATGCACCGCTACTTTATGATCCTCGCTGTGGAGTTATTCAGGCAATTGGGAAAAACGGAAAAACAATTGCAACTCTGGTAAACTATGCAACTCATCCTGAAATTATAGGCGATAGCCGGGGAATTTTAAGCCCCGATATGTGTGGTCCATTATACGACAGAATTGAAGAAAAAACGGGAGGCGTAGCCCTTTTTATGAATAGCGCACAAGGCGGAATGGTAACTGCCGATAACCGATTGAAAAATGGAAAAGAGGCTTCAGATTGGGCAGAGTGTGTTAGAAACGGCGAGCTGCTTGCCGACGAGGCATTACGAATTATTGGTTCAGCAAACATTCAGCAAAACCCAGATATTTTTTGTACCAGCAAAGTCGTGGAATTTCCTGTTGATTCGGAAATGATGAGATTTATCTTGAAGAATTCACCACTTGCTATTAGTACGTCAAAAGAAAACACCGTCAGCACAAGACTTAATTTGCTTAATATTGGCAGCGCACAAATTCTTACAATTCCCGGTGAAGCTTTGCCAAATATTGGATTCTATTTAAAACGTAAAATGCCAACCGAACACCCTTTTCTTTTCGGATTGACCAATGATGCTTTTGGCTATATTTTAACCAAAGAAGACTTCAACAGTTTTAAACGTTATGAATATATTAGTCGCACTAGTTTGGGCGAAAAGACTGCTGGTATATATATAAATGAGGCGCTTAAATTAATTGACAGCAGTCCAAAACCAAACAAGAACAAATAATATTTGTTCGGTTATTCAGCTTAAAGAAAAATTATAAATTATTAAAAGAAAAGTAAACCTGATTATGAAGAACAAATTATCAATCCTATTTTTGATTCCCTCTCTATTACTAATAATATCATGCTCTACCGGAACTAAAAAAATTGAAGAACAAAAACCAATTACTCCGGAAACTGCTTTGCAACGATACATTGAAAATGGAGACAATACATTTAAATGGGAATTAAAAGAGGAGTATCAGTTTGGTGAATTAATGGCTTACGATATTCTGCTAACATCACAACAGTGGAGAGAACATATTTGGACTCATCAATTGACCATTTTTGTTCCTATAGAAGTTAAACATGATGGAGCTTTGTTATTTATTACAGGTGGAAGCGTAAAAAATGGCCTGCCGAACTGGAAGTCAAAAGACAATGAAGAAGCAACATTTTTTGCGCAAATCGCACAAAAAAACAAAGCCATTGTTGCCATGGTACGACAAACTCCAAACCAACCTCTTTACGACGACTTAACTGAAGATCAGCTTATTTCATTCACCTTACATAATTTCAAAAGTGACGGTGACTACAGCTGGCCATTACTTTTTCCAATGGTTAAAACTGCCATAAAATCAATGGATGTAGTACAAGCATTTTCAAAAGAAAGTTTAAAAATAGACATTTCGCGATTTACAGTTACCGGAGCCTCAAAAAGAGGCTGGACAACCTGGCTCACCGGAGCAAGCGACAAACGTGTTGAAGCAATCGCACCAATGGTTATCGATGTATTAAATATGCCAGTGAGTCTGGATTACCACCTGGTAGCATGGAACGAGTACAGCATTCAAATAGAAGATTATACAAAACTGGAAATACCGCAATCGGTTAATACTGAATCTGGAAATGCAATTACTACAATGGTGGATCCCTACTCTTATCGTAAAAAATTGACCATGCCGAAACTGTTATTAATTGGCACAAACGATGAATACTGGCCTGTTGATGCAATAAAAAATTACATCTCTGAAATTCCAGGTAAAAATTACATTCACTATGTACCAAATGCAGGTCACGATTTAGCCGGTGGCGAACAAGCCCTTCGCGCAATAAGTGCTTTTTGGGGACGAACTTTGGCAAAATCTCCTTATACAAAAAGTAACTACAAAATTGTTTCTGATAAATCGTCAGCAACTTTATCTGTTGAGGCAACACCAGATGAATTATTGAATGCTTACATCTGGAGTGCTGACTCTGAAGACCGTGATTTTAGGGATGAAGAATGGACGTCGGAAGTAATTAATTCCCCTTCAAAAAAAGAAGCGAATTATAAAATGCAATTTCCTGCAAGTGGATTCGAAGCATTTTATATCGATCTGGAATATTCTGATCCCAACGGTGGAAAATACACAAAGAGTTCGAGAATGTATGTTGTGAATGAAAAAGAAGTACTGTAGTAAACATTCACTATTATGCGAATAAAAACAATTCTTTTTGTTGCAATCCTTGCGTTTTTTTACTCTTGCGGTAGCAGCAAAAAGATACCCATTTCTAAATACTACAATTACGATAAAACTCTGCCGCTTTCTGATTCTGTTGAGGTAATTCAAGACAGCACAGATTTCCAACTTTCATACATCACATATCAAAGTGTCCATAATAAAATGGTAAGTGGTTTGCTTTCAATTCCAAAGAATAGCAATAAACCACTACCAGTAATTGTATTGTTACACGGAAAAGGTGACCGAAAAACGGTAGATTATATTGAATTTGGAAACGATTTACTTTTAAAAAGTGGCTACGCTGTTTTTCGTATCGACATTAGTAACCATGGAGACAGAATTGAAAATGATTTCGATTTTGATTTAACCGGAGACACAAAATACCGGACACGCGAGATTATAACGCAAACAGTATTTGATTTACGCCGTGCCGTGGATTTTATTGAATCGAAAAAAGAATTAAATGCTGAAAAAATCGGCTTTTTAGGAATTAGCCTGGGCGGAATTACCGGAACTATTTTTTGTGGAGTTGACAAACGGGTAAAAGTTCCTGTTCTGGTTTTGGCTGGTGGTCAGCTAAACCTCATGTTTGGCAAAAAAGCACTTTCAACTGAAACAAAAGATTTCACAAGCATAATTGAACCTAAGAATTATGTGGAACAAATTTCACCAAGACCCTTGCTTATGTTGAATGCCGAAAACGATGATATCATTCCGCCAATGATGAGTAAGTTACTTTATAAAAAAGCAAATAAACCAAAGGAGATAATTTGGTATCCGGCGAAACATCACACCATTCCAATCGACAAAGTTTATCAGGAAGGAATAAACTGGTTCGACAAATATTTAAAATAATTCATTGAAAAAAATATGAAGTTGTTAAAAAAAATAGTTGGCCTAATTCTAAAAGTTATACTTGGTTTATTTGCATTAATTATAGTTGTTATATTAATTTATGCTGCACCATGGTTGTGGCGAAAAGTGGCGGTTTACCCTAAATTAGAAAAGGAAAAAATCGCAATTCAAGCTCAATACAAAAAGCCAGAAAATTATATTAAACAGGCCGATTACAACGGTATAATACACATGCACTCCTATTGGTCCCACGACAGTCGCGGTAAATTGGAAGAAATTTTACCAGCGGCAAAAAAAGCCAATCTCGAATTCTTGTTTTTTTCCGATCATCCACACTCAAAAATCGATACATTTCCGCGTTCGTACAGTGGCGTTTTCGGTGGGGTAATTTTCGAACCAGGAACTGAAACCAGTCAGGGGGGATTAATGATTTGTCCGATGGATACAGTTATTATCGATTGGAACTATTCTTTAGATGAAGTAATTAAGCAGGTTGTTGACGGTGGTGGATTGGCATTGTACCTTCATACAGAAAAAGAGCACGATTGGGAAGACTCAGATTATCAGGCCATGGAAATCTATAACATTCATACTGACTTGCTGGATGAAGAGGGAAGCATTTTACCCTTAATTACCAATTTTGCAATAAACGGTAAAAAGCATAGCCATTGGGCAATGCGCGAAATTTACGATGAGCAAACCGAAATTATGGCAAACTGGGATAAACTAAATACGAAAAGGCGGATTACCGGAATTGGCGCAGCCGATGCCCACAACAATCAAAACCTAAGAGCACGTTATAACGACGATGGAATGGTGGAATGGTACGGACCCAATGCCGATTTGCTGGCCACTGTAAAACCCGGATTAAAAGAGAAACTACTTCTCTCGGACGTGCCAGACGAAGCTGGATGGTCTTTCCGGTTTGAAACCGATGACTATTTTACCTCATTCAACTACGTAAACACACACGTTTTTTGCGACACTTTAAGTAATGTAAATATAAAAGACAACCTGGTTGCCGGGCACGCTTTTGTTGCTTTCGAGAACCTCGCTTTTGCCGATGGATTTCAATACTTTTCAACCGATGCCAACAACAAAACCAACGCAATTATGGGAGATTCTATTTTAGTTAGCTCAGTTAATATATTGAAGGCGGTCTCTCCTTTTCCTGTTCAATTTAAGTTGGTTAAAAATGGCGAAGTATTAGATGTAGTTGATGATGTGTATGAATACGAATTCAGACCAAATAACGAAACTGGAAATTACCGAATTGAAGCACACTTAAAGTTTAAGGAAGAACGAACTGCCTGGGTGCTTTCAAATCCGATTTACATCTATAAATAAAGGGAGTATTAAGTAGCAAGACAGAAGTAGCAAGACTAAAAAACAAGGAAATTTATATTCACTCGCATAAAAATTAAAATAGAAATTCGGTGAAAAGACTTAAAAATGCCATAAAGATTTTATCAATTATTATTGCTGTTTTAGCCCTCATTTTCTATTTCTATATTGTTCTCCCTTTTTGGGGAATACCATCTAATTCAGACCGACATGGCACGCTCCCACTCACTCCTGCATGGGCGTTGGAATGCTGGCTTTGGGAAGACGATGTAAACACAGCAGAACGAGTAGATGAGTTGTTGTACGGATATGCAGAACATGACATTCCGGTGCGAACCATTTTAATCGACAGCCCGTGGAGCTTGCGCTACAACGATTTTGAAATAGATACTTTACTTTATCCAAAACCTAAAGAATGGTTTGGACAACTTCAGGACAATGGCTACCGGGTAGCACTTTGGATGACACCCAATGTAAACAGTTACAACAAAGGATTAAAATTGGCAGACGAGCCAACCTGGTACAAGATGGCACTGGATAAAGGATATTTAGCCGGAAATGGAAAAGAAAATAAATGGTGGAAAGGCAAAGGTGGTTTTATCGATTACTCCAATCCGGAAGCTGTAAAATGGTGGCGTGGTTTACAACAGGAAGTTTTTGATTACGGAATTGATGGCTGGAAACTGGATGGTTCGGCAACACTGTTTTGGTCACATCTTGGCTCAGTTCCTTTCTTTTTCAAAAAAACGCACTCGGGCATAATGACCACCCGGAAATACATGGATCATTATTACCGTGACGAATACAAGCATGCTTTGACACAAAACCCGGAATTTGTAACCCTTGCCCGTTCCATGGACAGGGGATTTCATCCCGAAGGTTTTGCACCCTTTGATGCAGCGCCGGTAACCTGGGTAGGCGATCAGCGCCATTCGTGGAAATCGAACAGGGACAATGATTTTGGCAGCGAAGACAAATCGGAATTAATAATGGATGGTGTGGAAGGCATTGAAATGGCCATGGAAAACATTATAAATGCTGCAAAATTGGGCTACAATATTATCGGTTCCGATGTTGCAGGTTTTTCTGGCGGAACAATTCCACCCCGACTTTACATTCGCTGGACACAATTCTCAACATTCTGTGGTCTGTTTTTAAATGGCGGCCATGGCGAACGAGCTTTGTGGAAAAGAAGTAACCAGGAATTGGAAATAATCAGGGAATATTCGTGGCTACATACCGAACTAATTCCATACATGTACAGTTATGTGGTAAGTGCACACAATGGTGGAAAAGTTCTGCAAAAACCGGTAAAAGGAAAATACCACTATTTATTTGGCGATTACTTGCTTGTGGCACCAATTTATAAAGATGAGCTTTCGAATAAAGTAACGCTGCCAAAAGGAAAATGGCGGTATTGGTTTAACGACTCGGAATTAATTGAAGGCCCCGTAACTTTTGAAAAGGAATTTCCTTTAGACGAATTTCCTGTTTATATTAAAGAAGGGGCAATTATTCCGATGGATATAAAACGCGCTTATACCGGGATTGGGGATGAAACCTCAGAAGACTTTCTCACCATTCGTATTTTTCCGAAGGAGAACAGTTCATTCAAAGTATACGACAAAAAAAATCAGGAAGAAACAGAAATTACAGTAAATGAAACTGCTGATCAGGTCCTGATTAAGCTCACTGGCAAGAAACAAAAGCACATTCTTATTATTCATTTGGAAGCAAAACCAAAACAAATTAAGCTGGACAATCAACTCCTTTTACCTGAATCTGATTACAATTTCGACCAAACATCCCAAAAGCTGACGATTAAAACCAACAGTTATACAAATGGAGAATATCTGATTGTAAAAAATTAAATTCGAACTTTAAAAAAAATAGATGAAATTTCAATAAATAAAAAACATGAATAAAAACATTTCAATTCGTATTATCTCAACTTTAATGTTGACATCAGTTTTTACACTTGGAAATATTGCACTTGCTGGCAATTCGGAACCAGTTAAAGGAAGCGATGAAAAGCAAAACTGGGCTGAAAAATTGGGATATCCGGCTGGCAAAAAAGTACTAATTCTTCATGCCGATGATGCGGGCATGTGCGAAGAAGCAAATATTTCAACAAAATATTATTTGGAAAATGACTACATTCAATCTGCTGCAGTTATGGTTCCTTGTCCCGCTGCTGATGATTTTATCAAATGGGCCATACAAAACCCGAAAGAAGATGTGGGCGTTCATCTTACCTTAACAAGTGAGTGGAAAGAGTATCGCTGGCCAACTATTTTAGCCACTGCTAAAGTTCCCGGATTAATTGATCCCGAAGGAAAAATGTGGCACGAAGTTCCACAAGTTGTTATGAATGCATCGGCAGAAGAAGTGGAAAAAGAGATTAGGGCGCAAATAGATTATGTTTTGGCCATGGGACTTAAACCGGGACACATGGACACACACATGGGAACCCTTTACGGACACCCAAGTTTTGTACAGGCATTTTTTAAAGTTGCCATGGAATATGGAATTCCTGCCAATGCAATCGAGCTTTCAGATGAAGCAGTGGTTAAAGAATTTAGGGAAAAAGGATATCCCATAAATGACGATGTAATTAAGTTAGCTAATAATTATACATTACCTAAAGTTGATAATTTCACAAGTGCTCCGAATTCAGAAACCTACAAAGAAAAAGTTAATGATTTTAAGCAGCTTGTAAAATCATTAAAACCCGGTATTACCGAAATCATTTTTCACCCGTCTATTGAAACGGAAAATATGAAATCGATTACCGGATCGTGGCAACAAAGAAAATGGGAAGCTCAAATGTTTGCTGATCAGGATTTAATCAAATTTTTTGAAGAGGAAGGAATTATTTTTACGAACTGGAAAGAGATGATGGCAAGGTTTAATACCAGCACTAACTAGAGAGTATAAAAAAGTGGCATTTGGAATAAGCACTTACATTCAGTACGTCATCCCGGACTTGATCCGGGATCTCATATTTTATAAATGCGCGGATTAGCAACCAGTACAACTTTTAAGAAAAATTCAATACCGGATAATGTCGATAAATTAAACAAATTATGATTTTAAAAAAGCTTTGGAAAATAATCTGGGTTTCACTAGTTGTACTTTGTACGCTTGTTGTAATTATCCTCGTTGTTAGTCTTCGGGTTGTTGACAAAAATCCGTATTTCAAAACAACCTATTATTCCGAAACAATCAATAATCTGGATGAAGTTCTGAAAGAAAAGAAAGAAGTTACCGGCCAGTTTGAGGCTGGTTTTGGTGTTGTGAACATAACTCCCACCATATCTGCCGGAGAAGACAAACCACTGGAAGGCTTGTTTCATGAAGTTCCAATGGCTGGTTTTGGCGACCGAAAAGGACCTGCCACCGGAGCGCATGATTCTCTGTTTGTTAAAGCTGTTGTGTTAAAAATTCAAGACCAAATGGTTGTTGCAATTAGCGCCGACCTGCTTTTAATACCGCCGCATGTTGCAGATAGCGTGGCACTATTTCTTAAAAATGAACTCGGAATAAGTCGAGGACAGCTCTTTTTTGGGGCGACGCACACTCACTCAAGTATTGGAGCCTCTACTCCAAAATGGGTTGGCGAGAAATTCTCAGGGAAATTTAATCCAAATATTATTTCCTTTTTAAGTCACCAATTTAAAGATGCAGTTATATTGGCGGTGGCCGACTTACAACCTTCAAGCATTTCCACCAAAGCGATAAAAGCCCCCGATTTGGTTCGCAACAGAATGAATGGGGAGGATGGCAGACTAAATGACAATTTAACCTGTCTTACCTTGCAACAGGCCACTGGAAGAAAAGCTGTTATTGGAGCCTTTGCAGCTCATTCAACTACGCTGGGTGGGAACAATCTTCAGTTTAGTGGTGATTTCCCCGGTTATTGGCAACGTAAAATCGAAGAGGAATATGCCGATGTGGCCATCTATTTTGGGGGAACGCTGGGCAGTCATTCGCACAAAGGTGTTGGCGAGAGTTTCGAAAAATCAAGGTACATGGGAGAAAATTTAGCCGATCGGTTTATTGAAGATACATCGATTACAGAAGTAACTGACACAACCACAATGTCCTTTTTCTCAATTCCCTTAAAAACAGCACAGATGCAATTTCGGGTAACAAAGGATCTTTACCTGGCACCATTTATCTCGGAACAGCTAATTCCAAAATCGGATAATTATTACTTGCAGGGATTAAAAATCGGGAATACTATTTGGATGGCCTGCCCATTGGAACTGAGCGGGGAAATTGCACTTGACGTAAAAAATGCCCTAAAACAAGCCGGATACAATTCTATGTTTACCAGTTTCAACGGAGCTTATTTAGGCTATGTAACTCCGCATCGGTATTTCTACGACAAAACCTACGAATCGTTTTTAATGGGTTGGTACGGTCCGTCGATGGGCGATTATATTACCGATTTATTATTTAAATCGTGTAAGGGTTTGACTGGGGAAAGGTTGTAATAAAATTACAGGCTTATTTTTTCTTTGGGTGTGGCGAATTCCAATTCGCAAATCGAAAAAACGCGAATCGGAATTCGCGCCACCCAAAACACCAATTTAATAATTACAGAATTTATTGTTTACTCATGCGAATCAAGGGTTGAAACCACTTCGCAGTTTTAACTTGATGTTTATTATAACAGATTGCTTCGGTTGCACCTCAAAATGACGGAATACCCCTTCGCTGAGGGAGTGGCAATACCAATTATTGTCGTCATTGCGAGGAAGAATGACGAAGCAATCTGTACCAAACAATCTACCATATATCGTTTAAATAACATCTGAAAGATTATATTCACTCCCCTTTTATCTTTTTCACTATGAAAATATTTCAAACCTTGATTCACATTACTCACTAATTTCAATTGTATAAAAAGCATCGAAAGTACTTTTACCTTCCAGTGTTTTTATACCTTCTTTGGTTTCCAGTTTCCTGTCCGTATTCCATTTGTCGGTTATTCCCAACCAGGGTTCGATGCACACAAAATTGCCATTTGGTTTTGCCCAAATCCCTAAATAAGGAAATCCTTTATATTCAACGGTTAGAACCTGATCTGATTTTTTGCTTTTTAAATGAACAAGCGAAGATTTGAGATTTTTGAATATCAATGCATCGTCATCAAAAACATGAGCATCCAATGCAATTTTATTGCTATGGTTGAAAACCGTTCTGCTTTCGTCGCCTTGTAATCCATTTTTATGCAATACCCAAGTTGGTGCATCTTCCACCTCTTCAAATTCCAGAAAATAGTCGTCATATTTTTCGTCTTCATTCACAGGGCATTTAAAAGCCGGGTGTCCTCCAAGCGAAAATAACAAAGGTTTTTCATCGTGGTTAATCACCTCGTGAGCCACAATTAATTTGTTTTCCTCTAAACTATATTTGGTACTAAATTCAAATTCGAAAGGGTACATTTTCAACGTATCCTCATCGTATTTCAATCTGAATGTCAGAGAATTTGAAGTACTTTCAGCCAACTCAATGTTTTCATTATTTCGTATCATCCCGTGTTTGGGGAGTGAATATTCTTTCCCCTTAAAAGTATAACCATTGTCTTTTAACGAGCCAATTATCGGGAATAACACCGGAGCATAACTTCCCCAAACCTCAGAATTTGCATCCCACATATACTGTTTTCCAGTTTTTACAGATTTTATACTACAGATTTCAATGCCGGTTTTTTGCACCGAAACTTCTAAATATTCATTATTTATTGTATACATAATTGCATTTTTTCTTCTAATTAGTGTCTGCATGAAAACTCTTTTTTTCAAGTCTTTGATAAGAAAGCGTCAAAGACAAGGCTTTCGAAGTTTTGAAAATCAAGGAATCCGTCGGCTGACGGATGACTGTTTTCAAAACGAGAGTAACGCAGTATTTGGCGTTTCTTGCAAAGACTACTTAATAAATAAAACTGAAGGCGGAATTGCTTGTTTCTCCATCCCCTGTCCTTTCATAAAAACATCGATGGCTTCTGTCCCATCGTTTTCGTAATAGATAACTTTTAAGGGGTACTTTCCTTTTTCCAATCTAATTTCCCCTTTTTCGTTACCAGAGTTATTGTCTCCTGTATTATCAACAACCAATTTATTATCGACATAAAACCAGCTGCCATTGTTGGCCGACGAATAAAAAGTATAGTTTCCTGGTTTTTTAATTTGAATAAACCCTTCAAAAATTATGGCAATATAATCTTCGCGCTTTTTAATTCCGGTCACATCAAAATCGTACTGCCTCCCGGTAGAAACCGCTTTTATTTTGTTTAAGTCCGGACGTTCATCCCACTCCCCTTCGTAAACGGTATAATTGAGTCCGTTAATTTCAGGATCAATAAATTTTACGATTTCTGTTTGTGTGTAACTGGGCAAAAAACCATCTTTATAAGCCACTGCTTTTAGAATTGCATCGCTTTCTAAAGAAAAAAATCCAGCGTAAGCCAGCGACTTATCTGTTGGAACAGATCCATCGGTGGTATAATATATTTTAGCTTCTTCTGTTGCCGATTCAATTGCGATATTTGCCTTATCCGGCTTTGTAAAAAGAGTGTCTCTGGGCAAAATTGAAGGTGTGGAAACTCGTAGCGATTTTATTAGCGGAGCTACTTCTTTTGAAACAAAACCGTATTTTCCAGATCCTACAGTATACACTGCACTATTTTTTTCCATTCCAACAAATTCCATCCCTAAAACTTCTTTTATATCTTTTCCTCCTTCGGTTATTTTATCCGGATTTGTGGCTTGGATATAAATTGTAGCTGTTGTATTAGCCGGAATTTCAACATTCAAGACCAAGTCCCCATCAATCAATTTCCAGCTTGAAGAAATTTTACCATAAACAGAATTGTAATCAGCCGAAGCAAAAGTCAAATCGCCACAAATCGAAGGTTTAATGATTACATTTTTAAACCCAGGATTCTCCTCATCAGGATAAATTCCAGCCAGAGCCTGATAAAACCAGCGAATCACGCTGCCATACATGGGGTGACTGTGGGAAGATTTTTCATTCCAGTTTTCCCACAATGTTGTGGCACCCTTTCCTAAAATATAATCACCAAACCCTGGATAATCTCGCTGGTTCATAATAGAAAAAGCCAAATCTTCCATACCATATTTTGTTAGCACATCAAGTAAAAGCGGTGTTGCCAAAATCCCGGTATCCAAATGCCCTTTATTTTTATTGATATTATCGGCAAGATTTTTTAGTACATCTTGTATGTGTTCTTCCGGCACAATGCCAAATGCCAGTGCCAATACATTTGAACCTTGTCGTCCTTCCCAATATTGTTTTGTGTGAACATCAAAAAAATGGGTATTAATTACTTCTTTAATTTCATTTGCCAATTTTTGAAAATATTCAGCATCTCCGTTTTCGCCAAGTACTTTTGATATTTTTGCCATTAAATCGGAAACATAAAAATAGTAACAGGTATTTACATAAGAAGGAGGTATTTCTATTTTATCAGGAGTCGCCCAATCGCCCAAACACCAGCCCCGAGGTTCTTCCCGAACGACAATACCATTTTCATCGCATCTTGTACCGAGGTATTCCACCCACTGTTTCATTCCTGAATAGTGTTGCTCCAGAATACGCGCATCTCCATAATACAGATAATAAAACCAAGGCGTAATAACATACGCAGACCCCCAGGCAGGGCCACCACCACCTCCACCAAAAGGAGCAGTGTGAGGAACAAAACCTGTATTTTTGTTGCGGGCATCATCCATGTCATTGGTCCATTTTTGGTAGAAATTGGTCATGTCGAAATTCAAAATAGACGACTCTACCAAAATTGATCCGTCTCCTGTATAACCCAACCTTTCACGATGCGGACAATCGCTGCTTATACTTCCATGGAAATTCCCCAACTGTGTGCGAATGTAATTTTCCTGTATTTTATTGAATAGTTCGTTGGAACAATTAGAAGTGCCGGCAGGGGTAACATCCGTATTTACAACAACAATATCAATATCATCATTGGTAAGTGGCTGGGTAAGCCCATTTATTTCAATGGTTCGGAAAGCGTGCCAGGTAAAACGAGGCTCATAGATTTCGTTCCCACTACCTTTTGAGATGTAAACATCACGCTGTCCGTAGTTGCTTCCCATCTCTTCAATAAAACGCATGACAATCTCTTGTCCGCTTTTTTCATTAACGCGCAATCGCACCCATCCGGAAATCATTTCACCGGCATCAACAACGGTTATCCCATTTTCATTTATTGAAATTGAAATGGGTTTAAACGTTCGAACCATTTTATCGGGCGGTGCAAGTTGAACTTCCATTTTCCCGGTTGGTGGCCGGACCAATTCTGCAGTTTGCCAATTGGAATCATCAAAACCTGGCGAATTCCAACCTTCCATTTCAAGTCTGGCATCATAAATTTCGCCCGTAAAAATTCCATCGTGTAATATGGGTCCAGTTGTAACTTTCCAATTGTTGTTACTGGTAATCAGCTCTTTTTTACCATTGATATATTCAATCTCCAACTGACAAATCAATCGAGGTGTTGAATACCACAAATCTCCTTCAACATCTCTGTCACGCTGGTTGTACCAACCATTCCCGAGAATCATTCCAATGGCATTTTTACCAGCTTTTAATTGTGCTGTTACATCAAAGGTATTGTAAAAAACACGGGTAGTCGATTGGTCATCGTAATGATAAAGCAGTTTTGGCAAAACCCTTTTATCGTAATTGGTTTGGGCGGGTGCCAAAACATGGTCACCCACTTTGTTTCCATTTAAATACAACTCGTAATATCCTAAACCGCTTACATATACTTTTGCCGATTTTACTTTCTTATCTACATCAATTTCGTTTCGAAAGTAAGGAGCCGGAGTGGTTTTGGTTGAAAGTGGATCCAAATCTTCAGCAATTCCAATCCATTTTGCCTGCCAGTCGGTTCGCTCTAAAAAACCCATCTCCCATTTTGAAGTTTTACTCCAGGGAGATTCGTCACCTTCGGCATTCCAGATTTTTACTTTCCAGTATAACACATCTCTGGATTGAAGCAGTTTCCCTGCATATTTTATATTGACAGAAATATCTGATTGAATTTTGCCAGAGTCCCAATAATCACCAATATTTTCATTCAGGTTCTTTTCACTTCCTGAAACCAGAATCTGATAAGCAGATTGCTCCTGTCCTCTTTTTTCTGATTCCATGTTCCAGCTTAAAAGCGGATCTGCAATATCAATTGCTATCGGATTCTCCAGATTTTCACAACGTAAATTTAGCTGTTGAATTGTTTTTTTGTCTGATAAATTGCATGATGTAATGGTTAGCGTAACTGCCATTAATATTACAGAAAATATATTTCCCTTGCTCATAATTGGTTTAGTTGAAGTATTTATATTTATTCCATCCATTTAGTTTTTATAAAGCAATGTCGCCGGAATATTCTGTTTCTCAATTCCGGCAGAGGAGTATTGCAATTTAAGAAACATTCCTCCGCCTGCCTGAAAATATTCAAGTTTCAGAGGATGTATTCCTTTTGTGATGTATATTTTTCCACTTTTCTCGCTATCGGCTCCATGGAGTCCATCGTGTTCAATAACTAATTTGTCATTAATAAAAAGCTTGCTACCGTCGTTGGACATGAGATAAAACACGTACTCTCCTTCTGCTTCAATTTTAATATTTCCGGTAAATACCAGTCCAAATTCATCTTTATTCGGATTTATATTGTCCAGAACTGGAGTATAAACGGCACCCCTTTTTATAACTTTTTGTTGGTTAAATTCGGGAAGTTTAGCCCACACCCCTTCATAATAATTATAATTCAATCCGTTTTTCTTGGGATCGATAAAACCAATAACTATCTTTTTTTCGAATCCGGGAGAAGAACCTTTCTCCGTTACTTTTGCCCGTACAATGGTAGGTTTATCCACATAAAATGCTTTGGTAAACAGGTTTGAAGTTTCCACAGGTTCGCTACCATCCAATGTATATCTGATTTGGGTATTCAAAACATCTGAAAATATGTTGACCAAAACAGAATCACCGGCTTGTGCAAGGGTATCACCGGGTGTAATTACCGGGGCGGGTAAAACCGGCGTTTTAAGCAAATTTGCTGCATCTTCAGATGTAAAGTTGTATGTTCCTGAAGCCACTTCAAACACAGCAAAAGGAGATTCCATTCTTAGAAATTTAATGTGTTCATTTCTGTTTACACTTCCAGTTCCTTCATAAACTAGATCTTCATTTTTTGCCAGCACATAAACCGTTGCCGATGTATTGGCAGGAATTGTTATCTGCAAATGAAAATCGTTATTTTCCAATTTCCAATCAGTTTTCACGTTGCCATACATTGATTTAAAGGTGGTTTTGGCAAAGGTCAAACGATTTATCGGATAGGGTTTAAGTATTGCATGTTTAAATCCGGGTTGATCATACGAAGGTACGATGCCTCCAATGTGTTGATAAAACCATTGACAAACGCTACCAAACATAGGATGGCTATGAGACGCCTCACCCTGCCATGTTTCCCATATTGTTGTGGCTCCCTGATCAATCATGTCACCAAAACCCGGAAAATCTCTTTGTGCCATTATTGTGTACGCCAAATCGATTCTACCCAGTTCAGTTAGCACTTCCAATAAAAGCGGCGTTGACAATATTCCGGTATCAAAGTGTCCGTGATTTTGCTTAATCACATTTTTAGTTAATGCATTAAAAACCTCTTTTTTGTCTGTTTCATTAACCACTCCAAATCCAAGGGGTAAAATATTGGCTCCTTGCCGTCCAATTGAATAGTTCTTACTTTCTATATCGAAGTATTCCCTGTTAATAGCTTTACGCACTTTTTCAGAAAGCTTTTTATAATGCTTGTTGTCCACACCATTTCCCAATGCCATGGAAATCTTCTCCATTAACTTACAACAATAAAAATAATAGCAGGTATTTACCATGTCGGCGGGCAATTCAACCAAATCAGGCGGCACCCACTCCCCCAGCCCCTGATTTATCAAAATTCCGTTTTTATCAAGAGAGTTCTGCATGTATTTTATCCAATGCTTCATGCCAGCATAGTGTTGCTTTAGGATTTGCTTATCACCATAATACAAATACATGTTCCATGGAATTATTATAAAAGCTGCGCCCCATGCCGTTCCGCCGCCGCCATCCTGATAAGGGCTTGTATTGGGAACATATCCCGTGACGTGGTTTTGCGCATCACTGATATCATTCAACCATTTGGTATAAAACTGCGTCATGTCGAAATTATAAATCGCAGCTCTGGCAGAAATTTGTCCGTCGCCTGTATATCCACGGCGCTCCCGATGCGGGCAATCACTTGGAATTCCTCCATGCATATTTCCCAATTGTGTCCATTGGTAATTGATAAGAATCTGATTCAACAAATTATTTGAACACTCAAAAGTACCACTTTCGGAAACATCGGTATTTACTACCCGGCCTTCAATATTATCCAAACCAAGTTTTGTTGATGAGCCCGACACTTCTATATAACGGAAGGCATGCCATGTAAAGCGTGGTTCCCAAATTTCCTTTTCATTTCCTTTTAAAATATATCTATCGGTTTGTCCGTAGGTTGGACCAAGTTCTTCTATAAATCTCAATTTAATTTCAGATCCCTTTTTACCTGAAATTG
>JABMPI010000281.1 GCA_013203755.1 Bacteroidota bacterium | reverse complement strand
CCTCCAAATTCTCTCGAATTATCCCGATAGTCCTTCGGAAATTTGTACAAATTTCTGCCAAAAACTGGCTGAAACTGTGTTAATATTTTAAATCAAACTCAGGTTATAAATCTTCTGAAATTACAACATAATTTTCAACTTCCTAAAAAATGTAAAAACAAAGCTTCATAAATTTGTAAGGCTGAATATTTTCAATTGTTCTTTTCTGCTGAATACCAAGTAATTCCTCCTGTTAATAAAGAAAAAACACACAATAAAATATCTAAAATTTTATTTTTAAACCTTCACTTAGAAAATCTTTATAAATTTGCTCTCCGAAATAACTAATATGAACATAAGAACTAATAAAGTAGCAGTAATAGGTAGCGGAAGTTGGGCAACTGCAGTCTCTAAAATGCTACTGGAAAATGTTAGTCAAATAAATTGGTTTTTCAGAAAACCGGAAACAGTTGAACAGTTTCAACAATTTGAACATAATCCGCGGTATTTGCGAAGTGTTGAATTTGATACAAATCGCATTAATTTTTATACCGATATAAATAAAATTACTGAGGAGTCGGACACTATTGTTTTAGCTATTCCTTCAGCTTTTTTACCTTTAGTTTTAAAGGAATTAAAAACTGATATCAGTAAAAAATATATATTGTCGGGAATAAAAGGTATTGTTTCGGAAGAGAATTTATTAGTTGTTGAATACCTCAATAAAAATTTCAATGTTCCTTTTAATATGATGGGAGTACTCGCTGGCCCTTGCCACGCCGAAGAAGTTGCTCTTGAAAGGCTTTCGTACTTAACGGTGGCCAGCCTGGATGAAGATAAAGCTACCGGTTTTGCCAACCTTATTAAATGTGAATACATTTTTACTAATGTTTCGGATGATATTTGGGGAACAGAATATACATCGGTTATAAAAAATATTATTGCTGTTGCCTCGGGTATTGTGCACGGATTGCGTTACGGCGACAACTTTCAAGCGGTATTAATCTCCAATGCAATTCAAGAGATAAAACGATTTGTAGATACGGTTCATCCGATAACCCGCGATATTAAAAGCTCGGCTTACCTTGGTGATCTTTTAGTAACGGCATATTCTCAATTTAGCCGAAATAGATTGTTCGGTACTATGATTGGGAAAGGCTACTCAGTTCAAACTGCAAAGTTAGATATGAACATGGTTGCCGAGGGATATTTTGCGGCCCGCTCTATTTATGAAATAAATAAAAAATACAAAGTAAACATGCCCATCTCAGAAGCGGTTTACAGAATTTTGTACGAGGGTGTTTCTCCCAAATTGGAGATTATCAGATTAACAGAGAAGTTAAGTTAGACGCTACTATTTGCCATAAAAAAAACTACGGATCAGAATAAACCGAACCGTAGTTTCCAATATATTTTTCAAATATTAATTGCTCTTTTATCTACCCGAACAAAATTGCTTAACGCATTTCTTTCCACGCATTAATCAATCCATTTGTTGAAGCGTCGTGTCCTGAAACCACAGAATCGTTAGTTAACTCTGGTAAAATTGCATTTGCCAGTTGTTTTCCCAACTCTACTCCCCACTGGTCGAAACTATAGATATTCCAGATTACTCCCTGAACAAAAATTTTGTGTTCGTACATGGCAATTAAAGCTCCAAGTGCACGTGGAGTAAGTTTTTTGAAAAGAATTGAGTTGGTAGGAATATTACCCATAAATACTTTAAACGGTAGTAGTTCTGCAATTTCCGCTTCAGATTTACCAGCTGCTTTTAATTCAGCGGTAACTTGCTCTTTTGTTTTTCCAACCATCATCGCTTCGGTTTGAGCAAAGAAGTTAGCCAACAATTTTGGATGGTGGTCGCCCAATTGATTGTGATTAACGGCAGCCGCCAGAAAATCGCAAGGAATTAATTTTGTTCCCTGATGAATTAATTGATAAAAAGCATGTTGCCCGTTTGTGCCTGGCTCGCCCCAAATAATTGGCCCGGTTTGGTAATCAACCTGGTTTCCATCGCGGTCAACCGATTTACCATTACTCTCCATATTTCCTTGTTGGAAATAAGCCGAAAAACGGTGCATGTATTGGTCGTAAGGCAAAATAGCTTCACTTTCGGCACCGTAAAAATTATTGTACCAAATGCCGATAAGTGCTAAAATTACAGGTATATTTTGGTCGAATTCAGCTGTACTAAAATGCATGTCCATTTCATGCGCTCCATCCAGCAACTCCACATAATTTTCGAACCCAATTCCACAGGCAATTGTGAGACCGATAGCCGACCACAACGAATAACGACCGCCTACCCAATCCCAAAAACGGAACATATTTTTTGTGTCTATCCCAAATGCAGAAACAGCATCAGCATTGGTTGAAACCGCTACAAAATGACTTTTTACAAATGATTCATCTTTAGCCGCTTCCAAAAACCAATCTCTTGCTGATTTAGCATTGGTCATAGTTTCTTGAGTGGTAAAAGTTTTAGAAGCAACAATAAATAAAGTTGTTTCCGGGTTTACCAATTTTAATGTTTCTGCAATGTGCGTTCCATCAACATTCGAAACAAAATGTAAGTTGATGTTCTCCTTTTTGTAGGGTTTCAAAGCTTCGGTTACCATTAACGGACCAAGGTCTGAACCACCAATTCCTATATTCACAATATCGGTAATTGCTTTGCCTGAGTAACCTTTCCATTCACCCGAAATTATTTTTTCAGAGAAGTCCTTCATTTGATTCAGAACATCATTTATCTCCGGCATCACATCTTTCCCATCAACTAAAATGGGCGAATTACTACGGTTACGCAATGCAACATGCAACACCGAACGATCTTCGGTTACATTAATTTTCTCTCCTGAAAAGAAACTTTGAATAGCATCTTTTAAACCACATTCTTCTGCCAATTCAACCAGCAAGCTGCGAACCGTGTCGTCTACAATGTTTTTTGAGAAATCAACCAGAGTATCTTCAAATTTTAAGGAGTAGTTTTGAAAACGATTGGCATCATTTTCAAAAAGCTCTTTCATGTGCGTTCCTTCGAACCCAAAATAATACTCTTCTAACTTTTTCCAGGCGTTGGTAGTTGTTGGATTAATGTGTGGTAACATATTTTATCGTTTTATTGTTTCCTAAATATTTATAAAAATCAGATACAAAGATAGTGGAATATAGATATTGCCAATTGAAAGGGAGTTAAGCTTAATATTGGATTAAGAAAAGTGGAATTCTTTTATACATTTGTTGCCATAAAATTAGACAGTTGCAAAATTCTTTTATTCAATAACATATAATAACATGTCGAGATACATCTGTTACAGTATAAAACAAACAATATTAAACAGATGAAATCAGATACTTTCAAAGGTTATTTGTTTGCCCTAATTGCCACACTGGCATTTTCAAATGTTTATATTTTAAGTAAAGCTGCACTTAACGAAGTTCATCTGGCACAATTTGGAGTTTACTGGTTTGCTATTGGTGCCCTTTTAAATTTAGTATTTGCCTGGAAATATAAAAAACTGGCACAATTAAAAACCCTTACAAAAAAGCAAATCCGGGTTCTTCTTTCACTGGGAATTATCGAAATTCTAACAACCGCCACATTTTTTATTTCAGTAAATGTTATAACCGACCCTGCCGTTACTTCATTCTTAGGAAATATGTTCCCGGTAATGGTAACCATGGGAGGAGTTTTTATTTTAAAAGAGAAATTTGGCTTGATTGAAGTTTTTGGTATTGCATTAGCTATTACCGGGGCTTTTGTTATTAGCTACACTGGCGGAACTTCGTTAAAAACATTTTTTATTAAAGGAACTGGGTGGGTATTTATCAACGCCATTTTTGCAACAGTAGCCACATTAGTTGTAAAAGTTCATGTTAAAAATTTAACTCCCGAGCTGCTAAACATTAATCGTACTATTTGGCTATTAATTTTCTCCATCATCATGCTTTTCGTCTATAAACAATCAATGGAAATCCCTGTTTCAGCATTTAAAAACATCGCTCTTGGAGCCTTTCTGGGACCATTTCTAGCCATATTAACGGTGTACTATTCGTTCCGTTATATCGACGCTTCCCGATCTGCAATTTTTCAAAGTTTAAAAGGAATTTTTGTATTGATTGGTGCCTGGTTTGTATTTAAAAGTTTCCCACTTCCCCATCAAATTATTGGAGGTATGATAACAGTTGTAGGCGTATTAATAATGACTCTTGGACAAGCTGGCATTCTAAAACTAAAAGGAATAAAAGCATTTAAAAAATCTTAAAAAACAAACTCTTTCCTCTTTTTTCTATCTACAAAAACCTATACAACATAAAATAAATTTCTTTAACAAAATTTTTGAAATATATTCTTCAACTTTACGTTTGTATTAAATTAAGGCATCATTTTTGTTAACTAAGCGCAGTTTATCATCCAAAAAACCAAAAACAATGAACAGAAAAATCTGGTTGACTTCATTTATAGTAATTACCGTATTACTATTAGCCTATTTTGTTTTTCCAAGTTCGAAAAGCGAAGTATCCGAAATTACGACTAAAGTAATAAAAGGTCCGTTCGAAGTTCTGGTGTTTGCAAGCGGGCAACTTGAAGCACAAAACTCTGAAAACATTTCACTCCCAGCAAACCTGCGCGACCGGGAAACCAGAATCTATGAATATAAAATAACCGATCTGGTTGAAGAAGGTTCGGTTATAGATTCTGGTGATTATGTTGCAACACTCGATCAAAAAGCGGTAGAGGAGGTTCTAAACACGGCCAATGAAGAACTGGAACAGGCCTTTAATGGATTTGAAGATGCAAAAATGGACTCCAACTTAAACCTAAGTAATTTTCGCGATCAGATTACTAATGCAAAAGAGCAGGTTGAAGAGATGCAAATAATTTTAGATGAATCGAAATTTGAATCTCCAGCAATTATTCGAAAAGCAGAAATGGATTTGGATAAAGCAAAAAGGAAACTGGGCCAAGAGATAAAAGGTTACGAGTTAAAAGAGCGCCAGGCAATGTCGAAGGTAGAGCGCCAAAAAATTGAACTTCGGAGAAAAGAATCCAGAGTGAAGAAACTTGATGATGTTTATAATTCTCTAATTATTACGGCTCCAAAAGATGGAATGGTTATTTATGGTAAGGACAGAATGCGGGAGAAAATTAAAGTGGGTTCTACCGTTTATTCTTATATGCCAATGATTGCTACGCTTCCCGATTTAACTTCAATGTTATCCGTAACCTATGTTAATGAGATCGACATTTCGAAATTGGAAAAGGGTCAAAAAGTAACACTTGGTATAGATGCTATTCCTGAAAAACAAATGGAAGGAGAAATAGTATCGGTTGCGAACATTGGACAACCCATGCCCAAAAGCGATGCAAAAGTTTTTGAAGTAAAAGTTCGTGTTTTTGGAGATGTTAGCGACCTAAAACCATCTATGACAACCAGCAATATTATTCAAACTGCAAATTATCAGGACACACTTTATATCCCAGCGGAAGCTGTTTTTGAAAACGATTCACTGCAATATGTCTATCTGGAAAAAAATGGATTGGTAAAACAAGTTGTTGAGCTGGGCGACCAAAACGAAAACCACATTCTTATAAATAAAGGATTAGAAGAGAATGATATTGTGTTGTTAACCGAGCCGATAAATGCCGATGAACTAAAATTAGAAGGTCTGGAAATTTACGAAGAAATTAAAGTCCGAAATGCCAAAGAGGAGGAAGAAGCGCTAAAAGCAGTTGAAGAAGACAAGAAAAAAGAGTTTAATCTTCAAAAGAAAAAAAGTGGTAATTCATCTGGTGGCATGATTATAATAGGTTAAGCACCCAAAAATAATTTACCTATGAAAGCAATTATACAACGATATGGGCATGATGTTGTCTCAGGAGTTGAGGCAATTTTCACCAATAAATTAAAATCATTTCTTACAGCGCTGGGGATTATTTTTGGCGTGGCAGCAGTTATTAGTATGCTAGCCATTGGAAGTGGAGCGCAACAAGAAATACTCGACCAAATTAAAATGGTGGGTGTAAACAACATAATTATTACACCCACACAAAACGTGGTAAGTGATAATGAAGGTACCTCGGAAGATGGCACACAAATAAGCACAAAAAAATACTCTAAAGGACTTTCGTTACTTGATGTGAAAGCCATTGAAGATGTTCTTCCAACGGTTGCTAAAGTAAGTCCGGTAATTTCGTTTAATTACTCGGCTATTTTAAATGGGAAAAGCAAGCCAGTGGTTTTAGAAGGTGTGAATAATAAATATTTCGACCTATTCAACATTAACATTAATCATGGTTCTGTATTCACAAACAATCAGATGGAAAATGGCTTTCCGGTTTGCATAATTGGTGACAACATTAAAAAAGTATTTTTCAACCAAGATGATCCAATTGGACAAAACATTAAATGCGGACAAGTCTGGTTGAAAATTATTGGTGTTATTGAACGCAGAGATTTTACCGCTTCTGCGTCGGACGAAATGGGAATAAGCAGTACCGACAATAAAATATTTATTCCGGCAAAAACACTAATGATGCGTTTTAAAAACCGCTCTCTGGTTAGAGCAGACGAGGTTGAAAAGTTAATGGCAGATCGCGAAGGTAAAAATCCAAAGGAAAATTTGAATCAACTGGATAAAATTATTGTGCAAGTAACCGAAACCGAAGATTTGAATGGAACTGCCGATGTAATTCGCAGAATGCTTTTACGCCGTCACAATGAGTTATTCGATTTTGAGGTAACTATTCCTGAATTACTTTTAAAACAACAACAGCGAACAAAAGGCATATTTAACATCGTCCTGGGTGTTATCGCCGGTATCTCTTTAATTGTTGGAGGTATTGGAATTATGAATATTATGCTCGCCTCCGTAATGGAGCGTATTCGTGAGATTGGTGTTCGCCAAGCCATCGGTGCATCCAGAAAAGATATTATCGTGCAATTTTTGTCTGAATCTACTATTATAAGTGTTTCCGGAGGAGTAATTGGAATAATTCTGGGCGTCGTTCTTTCGAAAATAATTTCAGGTGTTTTTGATATTAAAACACTAATATCTGCTTTTTCAATAATTATTTCATTCGGAGTTTCTGTTCTTGTAGGTGTAGTATTCGGGTACGTACCCGCAAAACGTGCTGCAGAACAAGACCCGGTTAACTCATTACGTCAATAAACCAAATCAAAAAAAATGAAGAAATCAATCATATCTGTCATTATCTGTTTTCTTTTTCTGAATCAAATAAACGCGCAAGACAAACAATTTTTAACATTAGAAAATGTTATCGAAATTGCATCGCAACAGTCGTTAGATGCTTTTTTAAACGAAAATATGTACCGGGCTAATTATTGGCAATTTCGGTATTTTAAAGCCGACCGTTTACCAAGTCTCACATTAGATGCAACTGCATTCGACTACAACCGCTCGATGCAAAAAGTTTACAACTACGATGAAAACCGGGATGAATATATTGAACGGGAAGATTTTAATTCAAATTTATCGCTTCAATTAAATCAAAATGTGGGTTTAACCGGAGGGCAAATCTTTGCACGATCGGAATTAAACATATCTCAAAAATTGGGCGACGATAAAGTTTCATCCTTTTCTTCAACACCTTTTAGCATTGGCTATTCTCAGGATATTAATGGTTATAACCGGTTAAAGTGGTTGTCGAAAATTGAGCCCTTAAAATTTGAAAAAGCAAAAAAACAATTCATTCAAGCTAAAGAAAATTTAGCAATTAAAGCCACACGCTTATTTTTCGATTTAGTTGATGCCCAAATAGAAGTTAACATAACAGAGACCAATCTTGCCAATGCCGACACATTATTTACAATCGGGAAAGGCAGGTTTCAGGTAGGCACAGTTACACAAGATGAATTATTAAATCTGGAACTACGATTTATGAATTCGACACTTGCTTTAACCCGTGCAAATTTGGGTTTAGAAAGAGCAAAAGCAAGACTAAATTCATTTCTAAGTTTCGAGAAAGAGACAAATGTTGAATGTATTGTTCCATCTTATTCACCAGATCTTCAAATTAATTCATCGTTTGCATTGAAACAAGCTCTAATTAATAACCCTGAGATATTGAACCAACAACAACAATTATTGGAAGAGGAGCAAAAAGTAAATCGGGCAAAAAGTGAAAACGGAGTAAACGGAACCTTATTTGCTTTGTACGGTTTAAACCAAAACTCTAACGAATTTAACGATGTTTATCAAAACCCACTTGGAAGACAACGTTTAAGAGCAGGTGTTAGTGTTCCTATTTTAGACTGGGGACGCAGAAAAGGACAATTAGCAATGGCCAAATCAAATCAAGAAGTTCTCCGCATTAGTATCAATCAAGAAAAAATTGATTTTGAGCAAAACATTGTTATGAATGTGATGGAGTTTAACTTACAAGGTAATCAGGTTTTAAATACTTCCAAAGCAGACACAATCGGGCAATTACAATACGATGTTACTCAGCAACGGTTTTTAATTGGCAAGATAGATGTAACGAAATTAAATCTCGCCCGAAATGACCGCGAACAAGCACGTCGCGCATATATTATGTCCTTACGTTCGTATTGGAATTATTACTTTACATTAAGGAGACTCACGTTATACGATTTTGAGAATGGTGTAACCTTATCTGAGGATTTCGATAGAATAATAAACAACTAATAAATTTTGAATCATGGCATTCATTAAAAAAAGATATCTATGGATTTTAGTTGCTATAATAGTACTAAGTTCTGTAATAATTGTTTTTGGAAAATCAGGATTAACATCAGACAAAATTCATACGGTCCAATCTGGAGCATTCGAATTGGCAATAAATTTAAAAGGTGAAGTTCAAGGTAAAAATGCGGTAGTTATTAACCTTCCGGATGAATTAAAAAGAAGAGATCTTCGTATTTATGAGTTGGAAATTAAAGACATGGTTCAGGAGGGAACTGTGGTAAAAAAAGGGGGGTGGATTGCAACACTTGATGCAGGTACAATTAATCAAAGGATGCAAAGTAATACACAGGAATTAACTAAATATAGAGCTGAATTAAATGATGCAAAAATTGATTCTGCCATTCGATTAACCACATTGCGGGAAGAGCTCGAAGAATTCACTTACGACCTTGAATATAAAAAACTGGAACTTGAACAATCAAAATACGAATCACCGGCGTATCAAAGAAAAAAACAGGTGGAATTTAACAAAACCATTCGGCAAATGGAAAAAAAACGTCGGGATTATGAGTTGACAAGGATAGACCTTAAAAGAAGAACGAGCCGCACTGAGAATAAATTTAAAGAATTTTCGCGCAAGGATTCGTTATTTAAAGATGGACTAAAAGCATGTAGAGTAAAGGCACCAAAAGAAGGAATGGTTATGTATGCAAAACTTTGGGGAGGCCGGAAACTTCGTATTGGAGACAAAGTAAGTATTTGGAGTCCTGCCATTGCAAATTTACCCGACATGTCGGTATTAGTTTCCGAAACTTATATTGAGGAAATTGACATTACCAAAATTGCTATTGGCGACAGTGTGGAAATTAATATAGATGCCCTTCCAAATAAAACTTATAGTGGTATCATTTCAAAAATTGCCAATATCGGACAAGAACTTGCGGGTTTCGACACTAAGGTTTTTAGGATTTTGATTGATATGAATGAAAATGGGAAGGAGATAAAACCTTCGATGACCACTGACAATAAAATAATCTTAAAAAAATACGATGATGTTGTTAAGATTCCACGAGAATATCTGTTTTCCGATAACGGAAACAATTATGTTTTTCTTAAAAAGGATGGAAAAATATGGAAACAAAAAGTGGTTGCAGGACTTGAAAATGATGAAGAAATAGTAATTATTTCGGGTCTGAATGTTAAGGATAAAATCTACACATCTATTCCTGAAGATGACCAAATAATTGCATTTTCTGAAAGTTAAAAAAATATTAAAAAATGAAGGGTTGCCATTAAACAACCCTCCATTTTTTTACCCTTAAAAAGAAAAATGGAAAACCTTCATTTTATTTTCTGACATAAAAATTCAATTAAACCAATTTACCATTCTATTTCTTCATCGAGTAACAGGATTATACCAATAATTTCTCCTCACAATAACTTTCCTGTCAACTATTGACATTAATCGAAATTAGTTCTTTAAAATTGCAATATTATTAAATCACAATATTGCTCTAATTTAATTGTCAATGGTTAATACTCTTCCCAATATATATCTGTTCAATCCCACTTGCGAATATGCCATCGCCAATGGCCAGGCTTCCTGGCAACCAAATAAAATTTTACAAAAAATGGAGTCTGATCTGGCAAGCCTTCCTTTGTTTTTTGGCAAAACAGAAGATTATATTCTTGTAGACAAATTGCCCTCTACTTTATTTACCAATAGTTTGAAAGAATTTGGATTTGAAATTCCACATTTTATTAACAAAAAGGAAGCTACAACAAATCAAAATTTTACATCCTTAAAAAGAAATAAGTTACTTCCCTGGGGTTGGAGTCCAGCTGCTCATAAACTATTAACCCCATTAAAAGCAACCTGTTCCGAAGAGTTTAAAAATTCGTCAATGATTAATTGGCTGCCTGAATATCGCGAGTTATATTCAAAAAAATTTGCATCTGGCATACTGGAAACTCTTTTACAGAAATATCCTTGCGAGCATTTTATCCCCGAGAACCAGTTAACCGAAATTTGCATTACCCAAAAAGAGATTGAAATCCTCCTTGGGAAATGGGGCAAATTAATGATAAAAGCACCTTGGAGCAGTTCTGGACGTGGATTACAACCCATAACCAAAACACCGGTTCACCCAAAAGTTTGGGAAAGAATACTTGCAATGATTAAAGATCAGGGCTATGTAATTGTTGAACCCTACTTAAACAAAGCACTCGACCTTGCGTTTCAATTTGAACTAAAAAAAGGGAAAGTTACGTTTCTTGGATTCAGCAATTTCTCCACCGATTACAAAGGACAATATAACGGAAACAGTTTAAACGGACTTCCCGACATTTTAGATAACAAGGTTGTTGAATTTGCCCAATTTATTCCTGAGAAAATAATTCCACCACTAATCCGGATTTTAGAATCAACCATGCTGGCAAAATCTTACGAAGGTTTTTTTGGTGTGGACACACTTATTTATCGCGATGTAAATAACAAGTTAAAAATAAACCCTTGTCTTGAAATAAATGTTCGTCAGAACATGGGGTTACTCGCTCTGGAATTTGAAAAAATTATTCATTCAGAAAGAAAAGGAATTTATCGAACATACTTTAAGCCTGGAAATACATTTTACCAATTCAAAAAAGAGATGAAAAAAAAGAATCCTTTAAAAACCGTAAATGGTAAAATAGAATCCGGGTTTTTTGCCCTAACAGAAGCAAACGAAGACAGCCTGTTTGGAGCTTATTTATTAGTTTAATATATCGTACGTATAATTGTATACGAATTTGATTACTTTTAAGAGGTTCAATTTAATCTCAAATTATTTGAATAATGGAAAATCAAGAATCCCAACCTACGGAAAAGAAAAAAATTCCCTCTAAACTTTACGATCAAGAATTAAATAAACTACAGATAGAACTGGTTAAACTGCAAGAGTGGGTAAAACATAAAGAACTAAAGGTGGTTGTAATTTTTGAAGGCAGAGATGCTGCCGGGAAAGGTGGCACAATTAAAAGAATTCTACAATCATTAAATCCAAGAATTTGCAGAGTTGTTGCACTTGGCACACCAACCGAAAGAGAAAAATCTCAATGGTATTTTCAGCGTTATGCAGCACATTTACCTGCTGCCGGCGAAATGGTTTTATTTGATAGAAGCTGGTACAATCGAGCCGGAGTGGAAAAAGTAATGGGCTTTTGCACTAATGAAGAATATTGGGAGTTTTTACGTTCGTGTCCAAATTTCGAAAGAATGCTTATTCGTTCGGGAATTATTTTAGTAAAATATTGGTTTTCGGTAAGTGAAGAGGAACAGGAAAAACGTTTTAGGTCGAGAATTAAAGACCAAACAAAACGATGGAAACTTAGCCCGATGGATCTGAAATCGCGAGAATATTACATAGAATATTCAAAAGCAAAAGATGAAATGTTTGCTTATACCGATACAAAAATTAGTCCTTGGTACATGGTTGATGCCGACAACAAAAAACGGGCGAGGCTAAATTGCATCCACCATTTGTTATCACAAATTCCATATAAGGATTTAACACCTGAGCCTATTGAACTTCCTCCAAGAATAGACAGTAAAGGATATGTTCGCCCTCCGTTGGAAGAGATGACTTACGTTCCTGAAAAATTTTAAGATTTTATGCAGAATTAATTATCGCGGGTTTTGGTCATGTCGAAGAGATGAGCTGCCTGTTCGCCTAAAAAACCGGAGAATAATTTTTGTTCTCCATTTTCATCAACATAATTGCGT